>JAQULA010000025.1 GCA_028718845.1 Candidatus Omnitrophota bacterium | reverse complement strand
GCGATTCTCATTTGGGTCACGTGTTTCCCGATGGTCCCGCCCCCAAAGGATTGCGTTATTGCGTCAATTCCGCTTCTCTGCGGTTTATCCCCAAAGAAGATCTGGAAAAAGAGGGGTATTCCGCTTACCGCTATCTTTTCAAGTAAGATCCCGGTGATTATTGCCGAAAGCGCGATATTGATAAACTTTTCCGGATGCGGCGTTGCCGGGAGTTTATTTTTTATTGCGGTTTTTCTATTTTGGGATATAATGAACTACGGAATCTAAATCTAACATAAAAGATGGTATGGTGTTATAACCAAAAGGAGCGATCGTCATGAAATGTCCGCAATGCAAGGGAGTGATGCAGAAGGTCAAGCGCAGCGATGTGACGGTGGATAGCTGTGGGTTATGCTACGGCATCTGGCTGGATAAAGGGGAATTGGAAAAAATAGTTTCCTATAAGAATGCCGCTCCGGATACGGCGATTAACACTTTGCAATCGTTGTTGAAACAGGAGCGTACGCTTATTGAAAAGCAAAGCCTGTCTTGTCCCTGCTGCGATCTGCCGATGGACAAGGTCAGTTTTAATGCCGCGGAAGCGATTATTGCCGACTACTGTCCGCATTGTGAAGGGCTGTGGTTTGATAAAGGCGAGCTTATCGCGGTAACGGACACCGTGGATAATAAACCGGCTCCGGAAAAGCCAAAATCGTCTTTGTTTTCCAGTTTTGTGATGCTGTTTTTAAGCGGGGCGATCTTGATCGCCCTGATTTTATGGGCGCTGCAATATTCCCAAAAATAAACCCTGCGGCGGTATCAGCGCCGGCATTGGGATAATCCGCGTTTTTCCAGATATTGTTGATGGTAATCTTCCGCGCGATAAAATGTGGTCGCCGGAAGTATTTCCGTTGTCACCCGCCGGTCTTTTCCGAGTTGTTTTTGGATATCGTTTCGAGACTTTTCGGCCCGGGCGCGTTGTTCCGCATTGCAATAAAAAATCGCCGAGCGATACTGCGACCCGATATCCGGGCCTTGGCGGTTGTATTGGGTCGGATCGTGAATACCCCAAAATACCGCCAGGAGTTGTTCGTAGGAAACATTTTTAGGATCATAAGTTACGGAAACGGCTTCGGCATGGCCGGAAGTACCGGAACATACGTCCAGATAAGTAGGGTTGGCCTTGCTCCCGCCGGTATATCCGACTTCGGTGGAAATTACTCCGGGAATCGCCTGAAACGCGGCTTCGACGCCCCAAAAACATCCTGCGGCAAATAGTGCCAGTTCCATAACCTCGCTCCTTATTAGTCCACAGACCCTTGATCACAGTCCACAGCATTCACGAAATACACCTTAAAGCTATTCGCTTACTTTTTCTTATCCATTGTTTAGATACAATATGACGGAATAAGTTTCATAATCGGGCAAAGATAAAAACCATTGCGCCGCACCCCGGTTTAAGTTAGAATATTTTAGTAATTTTCTTAAAAGATTATGCCGTTAAACGGGGAGAAAGTTGTGGATAAACAGACAAATTTTATTCGGGACATTGTTGACCGGGACAACGAAACCGGTAAATACGAACGCCGGGTGCATACGCGGTTTCCTCCCGAGCCCAACGGTTATTTGCATATCGGACACGCCAAATCGATCTGTCTTAATTTCGGGATCGCTGCCGACTATCAGGGGTTGTGTAATTTACGTTTTGACGATACCAATCCCTGCAAAGAAGAGGTGGAGTACGTTGATTCCATCCGGGAGGATGTGCGCTGGCTGGGGTTTGACTGGGCGGACCGGGAATTCTATGCCTCGGATTATTTCGAACAATTATACGGCTATGCCGAAGCGCTGATCAAAAAAGGCAAGGCCTATGTCTGCGACCTGACCGCCGAGCAGATCAGGGAATACCGCGGGACGCTGACCGCCCCGGGTAAAAACAGCCTTTATCGGGACCGGAGCAGCGAGGAAAACCTGGATTTATTCCGCCGTATGCGCGCGGGTGAATTTGCCGACGGGTCCCGGGTACTGCGGGCGAAGATCGACATGGCTTCGCCGAATCTGAATATGCGTGATCCGGTGATGTACCGTATCCTGCACGCGGCGCATCATCGCAGCGGCGATGCCTGGTGCATTTATCCGATGTATGATTTTACCCATGGGATCTGCGATTCTATCGAGAAGATCACTCATTCGATCTGCACCCTGGAATTTGAGAACCACCGTCCGCTGTACGATTGGTTCATCGAGGAACTGGGTATTTATCATCCTCAGCAGATTGAGTTTGCCCGGCTTAATCTCAGTTATACCGTGCTGAGCAAACGCAAACTATTGGCCCTGGTGCAGGGAAATCATGTCAGCGGCTGGAATGACCCGCGGATGCCGACCATATCCGGCCTGCGGCGCCGCGGTTATACCCCGGAAGCGATCCGGAAATTCTGCGATCTGATCGGAGTGGCCAAATTCAACTCGGTTATCGAGATGTCGGTATTGGAAAACAGTCTGCGGGAAGACCTGAATAAACGCGCGGCGCGGGCAATGGCCGTATTGCGGCCGTTAAAGGTGATCATCGATAATTACCCCCAAGACAAGGACGAAATCCTGGCGGCGGTGAATAACCCGGAAGACGCGGCCATGGGAACCCGTCCGGTCCCGTTCAGCCGGGAATTGTATATCGAACGCGATGATTTCCGCGAAGATCCGCCGAAGAAATTTTTCCGCCTGGCTCCGGGCCGGGAAGTGCGCCTGCGCTACGCTTATTTTATTACCTGCACCCGCGTGGTCAAGGACGAACAGACCGGGGAAGTGGTCGAGCTGCATTGCACCTATGATCCGGCTACGCGCGGCGGCGATGCTCCCGACGGCCGCAAGGTCAAGGCAACTTTGCATTGGGTTTCGGCCCGGCATGCTTTGGACGCGGAAGTGCGTTTGTACGATAATCTGTTCCTGAAAGAAAATCCCAATGAGACCGAAAACAATGCCGACTTTACGGTAAATCTGAATCCGCATTCGTTGGAAGTTATCGCCCATGCCAAGCTTGAACCGGGTTTGGCCGCGGCCGCTTCCGGGCATAATTTTCAGTTCGAGCGTCTGGGATATTTCTGCGTCGATTCGGTGGACTCGATTCCGGGCAAGCTGGTGTTTAACCGTACCGCGTCATTGCGGGATACCTGGGCAAAAGTTGAAAAAACGGCGAATGATTGACGGAGATGAACATAGATGAATTTGACCACGGACCACGGACCACGGTAAAGTCCAGGGACGAGGGACGACCGCTTTGCTGGGACGAGGGACGCAGAAACAAGTAAAAAGTAAAAAGTAAAAAGGATAAGACGCAATACGCAGTACTCAAAGTTTACAAATTAGGATGAGCGGCGAGGCAACTGTTAATAACCGATATTAACCATTGGTGACCAAGAGTAACCGATCCCGAAGTTTAATCACGTGTGCGGCGAGTCGATGTTGAAATAGTGCCGGGATAATTCCGTCGTAAGATACTCGAATGCCTCCTCGATCGTGTCCACAATGCGGAACAGCTTTAAATCACTGCGGGAGATCGTTCCCCAGGAAACCATTTCTTCGAAATTAATGACCTTGTTCCAGTAGTCTTTTCCATAAAGCACGACCGGCATGTACTTTTTTGTTTTCTCGGTTTGGATCAGGGTAAGTAATTCGAACAACTCATCGAACGTGCCGAATCCGCCCGGGAAAATCACCAGTGCTTTAGCCAGGTAAAAAAACCAGAATTTGCGGATGAAAAAGTAATGGAATTCGAATGACAATTCCTTGGTTTGGTAAGGGTTGGGATTTTGTTCCATCGGCAGGCTGATATTCAGCCCGATGGACATCCCTTTGGCTTTGCGGGCGCCGCGATTGGCCGCTTCCATAATTCCCGGTCCGCCGCCGGAACAGATCACGAAATGTTTATGTTTGTTTTTAGGGGTGTTAAACCACAGGGTAAGCCGTTCGGCTATCCGTACGGCGTCTTCATAATAACGCGACATCAATACATCCTTTGTCGCCCGTTGCAATTCATTGCTTAACCGGGCCGCCCGGGTATGCCGCATGGCCAGTTCTATTTTTTTAAGGTTACGGCGCGCGTTTGATTCCGGCATGGTCCGAGCGGAACCGAAAAACACGACCGTGTTTTTGATTTGGTGCCGGCGGAAACGTTCGGCCGGCTCGAGCATTTCCGTGAGGATGCGGATATTGCGGGCCGCCGGGCTGTTGAGAAAAGCGTAATTATTATAGGCTTTCAGCAGCGGCGGAGTTTTTTCGCGTTTTGGTTTAGCCATGGGATTCCTTTCCTTATAGAACAGTTATCACTATAGCATAAGCAGATAGGCAAGGCAAGCCCGTATGCCCGTAAGCAGCAGGGTATAACCCGACTTGTCGTGTGCGCGGTATTTGTGCCTATTCGGGTGCGATTTGTGTAAATGTTAAAAAGATTGAATCGGGTTTTTCTTGGCAGTATAATGAACGATATATTCATAAGGAGCTGACTACGTGATTTCCGTGACAATGATGCCCCAGCCCAATGACGAAACCTGCGGGCCGACGAGTTTGCACTCGGTATACAATTACTATGGCGATAAACTTTCCCTGGAGAGGGTTATCCGGGAAGTGCAGTATCTTGAGACCGGAGGTACCCTGGCGGTATTTCTCGCCTGCCACGCCTTGCGCCGGGGGTATCAGGCAAAAATCTATACCTATAACCTGAAA
The DNA here is from genome assembly GCA_028718845.1 of Candidatus Omnitrophota bacterium. Lineage (GTDB taxonomy): Bacteria > Omnitrophota > Gorgyraeia > B26-G9 > B26-G9 > JAQULA01. Next base: position 8,067 of record JAQULA010000025.1, on the reverse strand, counting down.
TTATTCGATCCGACCTGGTTCGGCGAACCTTCCCCGGTTATTATTGAAAAACTGCTTCAGCAGCAACAGCACAAAAAAAGCAAAAAACTGCAGGATTCCTCGGCCGCTTATATTGAGTTTTTAACTTTGGGCGGGGAATTGTCTTCCCGGGAACTTAATCCGGCTCTGCTGAAAAAATATTTCGCCCGGGGGATCCCGGTGCTTACCGGTTTGAACGCCACTTATCTGTATCAGTGCAAACGTGAATATGTTCCGAAAAACGGCAAGGCCTTCAGCGACGATGTCCGGGGATTTCCCATGGGGCATTTTGTCGTGCTCTGCGGTTATGACGATGAAAAACGGCATGTGATCGTGGCCGATCCGTTCAAAGGAAATCCGATGTCGAAGAACAATTATTATTCCGTGGATGCCGGCCGGCTGATTAACGCGATCTTGCTGGGTATTGTTACCTATGATGCCAATTTGCTTATTATCGAGAAGGGGATGAAATAAATGCGTAATGTGGTGGTGGTGAATAATCCAAAACACTGGGACTTTTCTATCGATAATGCCGAAGTGGTTTCGGCAAAAGAATATCTTTCCGAGGGGCATTATTCCGAGGCGAGTAATGTCCGGGTATTTAACCTGTGCCGTTCCTACCGGTATCAGAGTACGGGATATTACGTGTCGTTACTTGCCGAGGCCAGGGGGCATCGCGTGTTCCCCAATGTGGCCACCATCCAGGATTTTGTGTCCCAGAGCATCGTTCGGGTCATTTCCGAGGAGATCGATGAATTGATCCAAAAGAGTTTTTTACGCCTGAAATCCGGAAATTTCGTGCTTAGTATTTATTTCGGCCAGAATATCGCCAAGCAGTATGAACATTTGAGCCGGCAATTGTACGCTTTGTTTCAGGCGCCGTTCCTGCGGGCGCGGTTTGTTTATAACGATAAAAAATGGATATTGCAGAATATCGGGCCGATCCCGCTTAACGAGATTCCCGATTCGCATCGCCCGTATATAGTCGAATTTGCCCGGGAATATTTTTCCAAGAAAAAAATCCATGTCAAAAAGAGCAGTACTTATTTATATGACCTGGCGATCCTGGTAAACCCGGAGGAGCGCGAGCCGACATCCGATAAACGGGCGATCAAACATTTTGTGGAAGCCGGACGGGACCTGGGATTTGACGTGGAAGTCATTACCAAGGATGATTATGAGCGCCTGGCGGAATTCGATGCCTTGTTCATCCGGGAAACGACCGCGGTCAATCACCATACCTATCGTTTTTCCCGGCGCGCGTATACCGAGGGCATGGTGGTGATCGATGACCCCTGGTCGATCCTGCGCTGTTCGAATAAGGTCTATTTGACCGAACTGCTGACCAGGGAAAAAATTCCGATCCCGAAGACGCTGATCGTTACCCGGGATACGATGGAAGACGTGGAAAAGGAGCTGGGCTTACCCTGTGTCTTAAAACAGCCGGATAGTTCTTTTTCTCAGGGGGTATTGAAGGTAACCGACCGCATGGCCCTGCAGCAGGAATTGGAAAATCTTTTGGATAATTCCGACCTGATCGTTGCCCAGGAATTCATTCCCACGGAGTTCGACTGGCGTATCGGTATCCTGGACCGGAAACCGTTATTCGCCTGCAAATATTACATGGCCCAGGGCCATTGGCAGATTTATAACTGGCAGGGCCGGAAATCGCGTTATTACGGAAAAGTGGAAGCCTTTGCCGTGGAAACGGTCCCGCCGCAAGTGGTCAGCGCCGCGTTGAAGGCCGCGAATCTGGTGGGCGATGGTTTCTACGGGGTGGATATAAAGCAAAAGAACGGGCATATCTATCTTATCGAGATCAACGATAATCCCAGTGTCGAATACGGCGTGGAAGACGCGGTGATCAAAGAAAAGCTTTATGAAACGGTGATGCGTTCGTTTTTGACCCGGCTGCAGAACCGAAATAAGAAAAGCAGCGAATAGCCGGTGAAACCAGTCCACGGACCACTGACCATGGCAGATACAAGGCACAGGTTGAAAAAATGGGAAAGGTGTTAGGTTAAACCTGTAACCGAATACCTATAACCTGTAAATATAAAAAAATATGAGCAAAACCAAACTGCATTTATTCGAACGGTTCGGGGTCGAGATCGAGTACGTTATCGTCAAGACCGGGGATCTATCGGTTTTGCCGATCGCCGATTCGATCATCCATGCGGTTGCCGGAGATTATCGCAATGAAGTTGAATGCGGAGACGCGGCCTGGTCGAATGAATTGGGTCTGCATGTTATCGAATTGAAAACCAACGGACCGGCAAAAAACCTGAACGGTTTGTCCCGGCTGTTCCACGAACAGGTGCGGCGTATTAACGGAATCCTCGAGCCGGGGCAGGGCTGTTTGCTCGGTACCGGGACGCATCCGTTCATGGATCCGGCTACGGAGACCAAGCTGTGGCCGCATGAGAACAATCCGATCTATGAGGCGTATAACCGTATTTTTGATTGCCGCGGACATGGATGGGCGAACCTTCAGTCCGTGCATCTTAATCTGCCGTTCTCCGGGGACGATGAATTCGGCCGGCTGCATGCGGCGATACGGCTGGTATTGCCGCTGATCCCGGCTTTGGCCGCCAGCACTCCGGTCCTGGACGGCGTTACCACCGGATTTCTCGCTTCCCGTCTGGAAGTGTACCGTAACAATCAAACCAAGATACCGTCGATTGCCGGCCGGGTGATCCCCGAGCCGGTGTTTACTCAACGGGATTATGAGGATAAGATTTTAGGGAAAATATACCGCGATATCCGTCCGTATGACCCGGAAAATATCCTGCAGTACGAATGGCTTAACTCCCGGGGAGTGATCCCGCGGTTCGAGCGTAATACCCTGGAGATCCGGATCATCGATACCCAGGAATGTCCGGCGGCGGATATGGCGATTTCAGCGGTATTGGTGGAAACGCTCAAATGTCTTGTTGCCGAAAGATGGTGTTCATACGCCCAACAGAGTGCCTGGCCGGAACATTATCCGGCGGATCTGTTATGCGCGACGATACGGGACGCCGATGCCGCGGTTATTGATAACCCGGATTATTTACAGGTGTTTGGCTATAATCGTGAATGCAGCTGTACTGCCGGGGAGCTGTGGCGTCATATTATCGATTCGGTGATGCCGGTGTTGCAGCGGGCCGACCCGCAGTGGCAGGAACCGCTTTCGGTTGTGCTTACCCAGGGGCCGCTGAGCCGCAGGATACTTAAAGCGCTGAATAATGATTTTTCCCGGCCGGCACTAATTTCGGTATATGGCCGTTTAGCCCGATGCCTGGCCGATAATACCGTGTTTAACGCGCATTCAGGACGCTGATCCCATGGATATACTGTTGGTAACCTGCGAACATGCCGGAAACCGTATCCCGGCGGCGTACCGGAGTCTTTTTCAGGCGCAGGCGCGTTTGCTGCGTACGCATCGGGGATATGATATCGGTGCGGCGGAGTTGTTCGGGAAAATTTCCGCAGCAATGGCTGATGACCGGTATGCGTGTATGCTTTCGCGTTTATTGATCGATCCCAACCGTTCCCTGAATCATCCGGCTCTTTTTTCCGCGATCACCCGTCCGTTACCGCGGGACCTCCGGGCCGCGATTGTCCGGCAGTATTATCTGCCGTATCGTGAAGCCGTGGAAACGGCGGTTGCAAGGAGAATCGGCGAACGGCAGCGGGTCCTGCATATTTCCGTGCATACGTTTACCCCGGTACTTGACCGCCGGGTGAGAACGGCGGATATCGGTTTGTTATATGATCCGCAGCGCCGGATTGAAAAAAAATTATCCCGGGTCATCCGGAAAAATCTGCGGACAGTATTGCCGGAACTGCGGGTCCGGATGAACTATCCTTATGCCGGGATTGCCGACGGCCTGGTTTCTTCGCTGCGGCGGAAATTTCCGCCATCGCGGTATTGCGGTATGGAACTGGAAGTAAATCAAAAATTCTGGACGCAGGCGCGCTGCCGCAAAAACAATCTTTTGCCAGGAATTGTCCGGGCGCTTCAGGCAGCGTTTGCTCGGGAATAAAAATCCGATATTATTCCGCGGCGGGTTATTATGCGCCGGCCTTCGACACGACCGTTCGTATCCGGAAAGATCTGCTTCGGCAAGGGGACTCCTCATGGCGGTTTCTTGCTAAATGAAAAGCTGCGTAGTACAATGCATTAAGGAGGGGGTATGGAAAAGAAAAAAATATTATTTATCGATGATGACAACGCGCTTACTTCCCTGGTGAAGCTTAATCTTGAAGCGACCGGGAGGTACCAGGTACGCACGGAAGCGCATGGTTCGGACGGCCTTTCCGCGGTATTGGTATTTAAGCCGGATTTGATCATCCTGGATGTGGTTATCGGCGATAAGGACGGGTCGGAAGTTGCGGCGGAGATCAAGCAAAATGCCGGCAGCAAAGATATTCCGATCATTTACCTGACCGGGATAGTTAAAGAGCACGAGGAACAGTCATTGCGTGATTTTCTCGGCGGATATCCGTTCCTGGCCAAACCGGTGTCCACGGAAAAGCTTATTGCCTGTATTGAGAAAAATCTAAAAAAATAACTCTTAACGTATTGCGGCGATAAAATAACGCCCGCTTATGGAATTTTAAGCTCCATAAACGGGCCGTTTTTTTAGTGGTCATCGCAACGCGTTTATTCGCAAAATGTTATAACTTATATTTTTTTGGGGTTCATTTGCGCGTTATCGGAAAATATGGTACAGTTTATATCCAGCCCTGGGGTGAAACCTTTTTCCGATCTGGTCATCTCAAGGCAAAGGAGTTAATAATGAAGAAAACACGCGCAGTTATCGTTGTTATCGGTATCATCGTATTAGTGGCCCAGTCCGGTATGCCGGCGGCAGGTTCTCCGGTTCCCGGTGTTTTGAGCGCGCCGATGCCGGCCAATGGGGCAGGCTCAACGGCCGTATTTTCGGCTGAGCGGCAGACAGCGGCGGCGTATTCGGTGAAAGACGTTAAAGCCCAAGAAAATGATGTTGTCGTAACCATGCAAAACTTAGAGAATATCGCCCGGGACTTTTTTCGCAGCATTCCTCCGGTAGACGATTATGACTGGGGCAAGGCCAAGGAAGCGGTGCGGGTACAGCGGGCATTGGATAAGGCGATATAAACTATCCGGCGTCACGACCAGGAGCAATAAAAAACCCCGGCAGGTAAAACTTGCCGGGGTTTTGTTTTTTATTAAAATCTATCGCCGCGTGTAAAACCGGGTGGTATTGCGGCCTTCGTCTTTGGCCTGTTTCAGGGCATCGCTGGCCTGGCCGACCAGGTCATTCATGTCTTTCACTTCATTACTGAAATAACTTACTCCGCAACTGACGGTCAATCCGATCGTGCATTCGTTGCGCAGGGTGTCGGACATGGCCATGTACTGCCGGACGCGTTCGGCGACGGCATAAGCCCCGCGCAGGTCGGTTTCCGGCAGGATCACGGCAAATTCATCTTCCTTAAAACGGCAGACTTCGTCGGCGCCGCGAATATTCTGAATGACTAGTTCGGCGATTTTTTTCAGGATGCGGTCTCCGGTATGAAACCCGAAGGTGTTATTGACGACTTTAAAATTATCGACGTCGAGCATCATACAGCTGAAATCCCGTTTATAGCGGCGGCTGCGGACGCATTCATCATAGATGCGGTGCTGAAAATATTGCGAACTGTAAACATTCGTGAGCGTATCATAAAACGAAGAATTGAGCGCGGCATCGATTTTTTTCTTGGAGCGCAACAGGTTTCTTATCCGTACCAGTAACTCGCGTGAATCCGCGCTTTTGGGCAGAAAATCGGACGCGCCCATTTCCAGCCCGAGCAGTTTTTCATCCACCGTTTTTATCGCGCTGTAAAAAAGAATCGGTAAACTGACGAACCGGTCGTTGCTGCGGATGCGTTTGCATACTTCGAAGCCGTCAATATCCGGCAGAACGATATCCAGGATCACCAGGTCCGGGGTGTCGCGTTCGATGATTGCCAGGGCGTCACGGCCGTTTTCAGCATAGCTGATTTCATAAGGCTCGTTTTCCAGGGTTTTTTTTAGAAAAATGACATCAGTGAGGGTATCTTCGACGGCTAAAATTTTGGTTTTCATGTGAACCTTCCTTTTTCTCTCTCAGTATGCGAAACCGGGCTTGTCTGGACACTATATCTCTATCTACTTCAATAATACCACAAAATCAATAATTTCACAAACATACCGAATCGAGGGCAAGGAAGAGGGAGGGAAAAAGCCTTTAATTCATTGTTGACAGCCTTTGATTGTAGTACAATAGAACTAAAGCCCGGTAAACAGGGGATGATATTTCTGAAACCTTTTTTTGCGAAGAGTATCTAAATTAGTGCAAAGGGGGTGAGGATATGAACGTTACCGTGAAGTATATGTTGCGTCCGGTTGCGCATTGTAAAGAAGGATGTAGTAGGTAGTCCTGGGTAAGACGCTAAACTGCCCGGTTTTTAATAACCGGTTGTTTCACGTAAAATAATCGCCGGAAAAAAAGTAAATTCGAAAACCCTGCCGTAGGGGCGGAAAACAGGCCTGAGCCGAAATGCGGCTTGCTTGGTTTTTTCGGAAAGAGAGGGCGGAAGTATGAAGACAAATAAAATAGCCGTAATCCTGCTGGGGCTGGCAATGTTCGTCGGTTTGCCGGTGATAACCGCGGCATACGCCGGCGGATCGGGAATGTATTCCGGCGAAATGAAGGGTAACTGTGTCGGGAACACGATTGATTTACTGATGGACCATCAGCAAATGCTGAGCCTTTCTCCGGAGCAAATTGGTAAACTGGAGGATTTGGGGCTTAAGGCTGAAAAAGACAGTATCCGCGCGAACGCGGAGATCGCGGTTGTGGGGCTGGATTTAAAAGCCGAAATGAAAAAGGATGTAATTGACGTTAAAACGGTCACGAAACTTATCGACCAGAAATACGCGTTGAAAAAAGACATGGCTAAAGCCCAGGTAACTACCTTTGCCGCGGTAAAGGCCTTGATGACTCCGGAACAACGGAAAATCTTGAATGCCCTGCAGAATAAAAAGGGTTTACCGATGAAGGGTATGGGCATGGGCATGGGAATGGGTATGGGGATGATGCATTCCTCCGGCGCCGGACAGGGTATGAAGATGGGGGGTAAAACCGGTGAATGCCCGATAAAAAGCAAGCAGTCCGGTTCCAAAGCAGTGTGCCAGTAATGAAGTTTATCACCGGCTTTCCGGTTATTTTTGAGAATGGGGAAACCCGGTGTTTTAAAAGGATGTAGATAAAAATAAACGTAACTTCGCAATCTCCGGCAATATTTTTATTGCCGGGGATTTTTTTTTGGATTACAATGAAAACGGTGATAAACATGACGATCCCGGATATAACTGCGCGCATTCGTGCCGGAATAAGCCTTATTCTTGTGGCTGGAGTATTGTCTGGCGGTTGTACGACGGTTCCGATAACCGGAAGGAGACAGCTTGATTTCATTCCTTCCTCCGAACTGCTTTCGGTCGGCGGAGATAATTACCGGCAGATCGTATCCGAAGCGAAACTTTCCTCCGATGTCCGCAAGGTGCAAACGGTTAAGAACGTCGGTGATTCGATTGCCCGCGCTGCCGAGCAGTTTCTCCGGGAAAATAAGCTTGGCGGCCGGATCAAGGATTATTCCTGGGAATTCAATTTGATCGACGATGATCAGACCGTCAACGCGTTTTGTTTGCCGGGCGGTAAAGTGGCGGTGTATACGGGTATCCTCAAGATAACCCGGGATGAAAGCGGACTGGCTACGGTTATCGCGCATGAAGTCGCCCACGCCATCGCCAATCACGGAGGAGAACGGATGAGCCAGATGCTTTTGGCTCAGTTCGGGGCAACAACGTTATCCGCGGCATTGGCGGCAAAAAAAGAAACCACGAAACAATACACATTACTGGCCTATGGGGCAGTCGCGAATCTCGGGGTGGTCTTGCCCTATAGTCGAATTCAGGAAAAAGAAGCCGACCATATCGGGCTTATTCTCATGGCCCGGGCGGGATATGATCCGCATAGTGCCGTGGAGATCTGGCAG
>JAQULA010000024.1 GCA_028718845.1 Candidatus Omnitrophota bacterium | reverse complement strand
CCGTTCTTCCAGCAATTCTTTTTTTAAACGCACCGATTCGATATTACCAACCGGGTCATCCTGTTCTATTTTTCCCGCAAGACGAAAATACATATCCGCCTTCCCGAATTCTTTTGCTTTCCGGCAGTAATTACCGTAAGAAATCAACTCGGCGTAGAGTCCCTGCGCTTCTTTGCCGGCATCCCGGTTCTCTGGATTTATTTTTTCAATCACACTCTCCGCCCCGGCAAGTGATGATATCGTCTTTTCTTTGTTGTCTAAAGAACATTTGGCGGCTTCATTTTCAATTATTTTTCTATATAACCGCACCAATTCAACAACGATACGGGCATCGCGCGGATCAATTTTCAATGCGACATCATAGTATAACATTGCCTGTTCAAATTCATTGTTATCCCGGCATTCATTACCGAGAAGAATCGCCTGCCAACAATAGAAATTATTAAACCCTCCCATTTTCTCGACGGCCGCAAGTTTGTTTTTAACTTCCTGAAGCCTCGGCCGTTCCCGGGCAATCGTAAAAAATTTACCAATCCGTAAACCTGACAAAAATGACCGAATCCTCTCCGGCCAGCTACTGAAAGCGCCTTCCATGCCTTCAAAATTCCACGCGTCATTGACTCCGATCAGGAGCAAAACGATATCCGGCTGGTACCGGGTCGCTAACCGACGAAAATCTTTTGCCAGCAGCGGCGTATTGATCCCCGGTTTACCGCAATTGATCACTTCCACCTCGTCATATCCGGGTTCTTTGCGCAACAACCGCTCCAGTTGAGCCGGATAACTCTCCTCCCGGGCCACGCCCAGTCCGTAGGTATAAGAATCCCCCAAACATAAAATCCGCAGCCCCTTTTTTTTCTCGATAACGGCCGAACGCCCGGCAAACTTTTCGAACGCGAACCCGGCCATACGCAGAGCAATTTCCAAACTCAGCAAAGCCAGAACCACCCCCAGCAAAACTAACCCTATTTTTTTAAACTTCATAGCCAATTTTTATTGAGTTTATCTCTACTTTTTCCATTTTACTTTTAACTTTTTACTTAGCGCAGCGGCTCACAGGATCACCATGCAATCGCCATAACTATAAAACCGGTATTTCAATCGCACGGCCTCGGCATAGGCCCGCATGATCAATTCCTTGCCGGCAAACGCGCAGATGAGCATCAACAGGGTGGTTCTCGGAAAATGAAAATTCGTCACCAGCACATCCACGGCCTTAAACGCATACGGCGGATAGATAAAGATATCGGTGTCCCCTTCTCCGGGCCGCATTGCCAGCCTCCCCGGCTCGATCCGCCCGCAGGTCTCCAATACCCGGCAGGCGGTCGTGCCCACAGCCCAGATCCGGCCCCCGCGATCCCGGACCGATTCAATCCGCTGGGCCGACGACGGAGAAAGATGATAATGTTCGCTGTGCATGACATGGTCGGTAATAGTTTCAACCTTCATCGGCTCGAACGTTCCCAATCCAACGTCAAGAGTCACGCTGATCTGTTCAACTTTCATTGCCGCGCAGGCGGAGAGTATTTCCTGGGTAAAATGCAGACCGGCGGTCGGAGCGGCGATCGCGCCCGGGGCCCTGGCATAAACGGTTTGGTAGCGGTGATGATCTTCCTTTTCCGGCGGACGTTTGATGTACGGCGGCAACGGCATCATCCCGATGTCATTCAGGTGATCCTCGATGTCCTGATCCTGCTGAAATTCGATCAGCTTCATTTTCTGGGCAAAGGCCTCGGACGATTCACGACAAATCGCGCGGTACGTCCCATTTGCGAAAGTGATCACGGCGCCGGGCCGGACTTTTTTCCCGGGTTTGACTTTGATAAAATACCGGTTCTTGGCGCAGCGTTTCACCAGCAGAACGTCAACCGGCTTTTCCGCGGCCAGGCCGGTGAGCCGTACCGGTTTTACCTGGGCGTCGTTGACCACCAAAGCGTCCCCCGTCCGCAGTAAAGACACGATATCATCAAACCGGCCATGGGTAAACTTCCCCGTTGCCCGGTCAACAATAAAAAGCCGTGACTGGTCACGGCGCTGTACAGGATACTGGGCAATCAGCTCCTGGGGTAAATCATAATCGAATTCGCTTATGTGCATTGACTACCTTGTATAATGCTGCAAGCCGCAAGCCTCAGGCTACAAGCCTAAAATATACACATCCAAGCAAATGTTTTTGCTTTAAGCTTTTTGAGCCTGCGGCCTGAAGTCTGGAGCATTTACTTATTTTTTTGAAAAAATCCACCAAAACAATGACAATACCAGGCTCAGGAGAATCGACGTGGCCAACGGGAAATAGAAGGTGAAATTCCTGCGCTGGATATAAATGTCCCCGGGCAAATGGCCGATGCCTTTGACTTTACCGGCCAGCATAAACAGCGCCCCCAGAAAAATGATCCCGATCCCGGCAATAACCAGCATTTTCCCCAACTGCGGTAATTGATTCATGACTTAACCTTTTCCCTGCGTTCTTCCCGGCTGAACCGGCAGCCGCAATACTTCTGGCGATACAGGCCTTCCTGTTTGGAAATCCGCACCGCCTCCGGATAACCCTCCCGGAAATCATAATAGTAAAATTTAAGGCCGGCGTCGGCCGCGGCCTGTTCCCCGGCCTTTTTGACCATGGCCTGATCCTGATACGGACTGACCAGCAAGGTCGTGGAAATAGTGTCCACATCGATCGACCGGGCGTATTCGGCGGTTTTTTTCAAACGCATTGACCAGCATGAAAAACAGCGCTGCGGCTTGTCCCGGTTTTCCCCGATCGCCGCGTCAAATAAGGATTCGCTCTTTTCCGTGGAAAAATTCACCCGGCAGGCAGCGCGCCGGCTGAATTCTTTCAAAGTATTTTCACGCAAGGCATACTCGTCGCAGGGATGGATGTTGGGGTTGTAAAAAAAACCGTGAATGTCGAAATCCTGTTCCCGCAATTTTTTCAGGGGGTAGATTAGACAGGGCGCGCAGCAGATATGCAGAACCAAAGGCACGTTCTTAGGCACGGCCGAACATCTCCTTTTGCCCGTCGCCGGTACGGCATTGTCCCAAATGCTTATACGCCAGCTCGGTGGCTTCCCGTCCGCGCGGGCCGCGTTTGAGCAGTCCGATCTTCAGAAGATACGGCTCAACCACATCCACGATGGTATCGCTCTCTTCATTCAAGGTCGCGGCCAATGATTCAATTCCCACCGGGCCGCCGTGATAGGTATCGATGATCACCCGCAGTACCCGGCGGTCGATCTCATCCAGGCCCAGTTCATCCACGCCCTGCAGGGTCAGCGCGGCAATAGTGATCTGCTCGTTGACCTCGCCCTGGGCCTTGACCTCGGAATAGTCCCGCACCCGGCGTAAAAGCCGGTTCGCCACGCGGGGTGTCCCGCGCGCTCTCTGGGCGATAAGCGCGGCGCTCTGTTCATCCAGGGGCATACCCAGTAATTGCGCCGATTTCTTGATCACATCCACCAGTTCCGGCCAGGGATAAAAATCCAAATGATAATGCATACCGAAACGGCTGCGCAGCGCGGCGGTAAGCAGGCCGGAACGCGTGGTCGCGCCGATCAGCGTAAACGGTTTCAGGTTGAACTTGATCGTTTTGGCATACGGGCCCTTATCGATCACGAAATCGATCTTATAATCTTCCATCGCCGGATAAAGAAATTCTTCCACGATTTTCGACAAGCGGTGGATTTCATCGATAAATAAAATATCGCCCTGCTCCAGATTGGTCAGGATACCGATCAGGTCTCCGGCCCGTTCGATCGCCGGCCCGGAAGTGGTGGTTATTTTTGTGCCCATCTCATGGCTGATGATATGCGCCAGCGTGGTCTTTCCCAGGCCGGGCGGCCCGGAAAAAATCAGATGTTCCAACGGCTCACCGCGGGATTTTGCCGCGGAAATGCCGATCCGCAGATTTTCTTTAACCGCGTCCTGCCCGATAAAATCGCTGAACTGCAGAGGCCGCAGAGAAAGATTAAGGACCACATCCTCATCGGTTTCTTCCGGCGTTAATACCGGTTCGCGCAGGAGGCGTTCGTCATCGTCGTTACTACGATTGGGCTGTACGTTGTCGATAGACTTCATTTAATAGATCTTCCGCGTTTTTGACGTCCGGGTTCCGCTGCATCGCCCGTTTGATCATCTGTTCGGCTTCCTGGCGTTTATACTGCAGCTGCAGCAACACCGAAAGCGCTTCCTGTTCCACATCCGTTGCCGCGGCCGATTGCGGTGCTTCCGCGACGCTTTGGATCAGGCCGAATTTCCCGACCTTGCCCTGTAGCTTGGCGACGATCTCGCGCGCCCGCTGCGCCCCGATTCCAGGCAATGACTTCAGGTAGGCCAGGTTGCCCGAGTCGATGGCCTTGGCGATATCCGGGATCGGTTCGCTCAATGCCTTGACCGCGGCCTTCGGCCCGATACCGGAAACCGTGATGAACTTTTCAAAAAATTCTTTTTCGATATCATGAAGGAACCCGATCAGCACCGGAATACTTTTTGAAGGATCGGACTGATGGTAATGATAGGTCACCAAGCTGACTTCTTCGGCGTCATTCGGCAGAGAACGCATCACCCCGGCCGGAATAAACACTTCATACCCGATGCCGTGTACACTCAGCAGTACCGAGTATTCATTTTTTTTCAGGATCTTTCCGGATATACTGCAAATCATACGCGCCTTGCAGCAGCCTGCAGGTGAGTGACCGCCAGGGCCAGGGCATCGGCAACATCCGGCGGCGAAGGTTCTTTTTTAAGCCCTAAAAGTTCCTTGATCACCCTCTGCATCTGCGTTTTATCCGCGGCCCCGGACCCGGTAATCGCCTTTTTTACCCGGCGCGCCGCGTAACCGTAAACGTTCAATCCGGCCTCGGCCCCGGCCAGACAAATAACCCCCCGCGCATGCGCCATCATGATCGCGGTACGCGGATTACGATAATGGGAAAAAAGTTCTTCGACGACCAGGGCCTGCGGCCCATAAACGGCAATAACCTGGCACAACCCACGGTAAATTTTTCGCACCCGCACCGCCAGCGTATCTCCCGGAGCGGTACGAATGACCCCGGCCTCCATCACCAGCAGTTCTTTGGACCCGGCGCGCAGCGGGTACTTTACGGACTTCGTGCGTTCCACCACCGCATATCCAGTGCAATTCAATCCGGGATCAACACCGAGAACGCGCATTAACTATCCTTGTGGTTATGGTTCCAGCTCGTCCAGGATATTATCGGGAATATCAAAATTGGCGTAGACGTTCTGGACGTCGTCATGCTCTTCCAGGGTATTAACCAGGCTAAGAATCTGTCCGGCCACGGACTTGTCATCAATCTTCACCGTTGAATCCGGAACTTTGGTAAGTTCCGCGGATACCGGCTTCACCCCCGCGTCCTCGACGGCCTTCTTGACATTTTCGAAATCTTTAGGAGAAGTGCTGATCTCATAAGTGCTTTCCTGAACCAGCATATCTTCCGCCCCGTTCTCCAAAATTATATTCATCAGTTTATCTTCATTGATCTGGTTTTTATCGACGATAATCATACCTTTCAGATGAAACTGCCACGCCACCGATCCGGCTCCGGCCATATTCCCGTTCTTTTTGGTGAAAATATTGCGCAACTCCGCCGCGGCCCGGTTCTTATTATCGGTAAGCACGTCGACCAGCACGGCCACCCCGTTCGGCCCATACCCCTCATAAGTTACTTCCTCATAGACAACACCCGGCAATTCACCGGTCCCCTTTTTAATCGCCTTCTCGATATTATCCTTGGGCATATTCGCTTCTTTCGCCTTGGATATCGCCAGACGCAGGCGGGGATTGGCATCGGCATTACCGCCGCCGTTGCGCGCCGCCACGGTCAATTCCTTGATTACCTTGGTAAACAACTGACCGCGTTTGGAGTCCGTCGCCGCTTTCTTGTGTTTGATACTTGCCCATTTTGAATGTCCCGACATAGATTTATCTCTCCTGTGTTCTGTTACGGTTACGTTGGATTATACTTTACAATCTGCGTTTCAAAGGTTTCGCTTTCCGTTTTGCCGTGATACTGCCAGCGCACGGTAATCGTAATTGTTTTCAATTGCACCATACCGGGCGGATCCACTGCGACAAGGTATTCCACTCCCGGGTAATCATTATACGATTGATAACTGCCGGTATCAAACACATCGGCAGCGCTGATATCGCTCGCGGCCGCGGCCTGAATATCGGCAAATAATCCCTGCGCAACCAGAACCGCTTTAGACACATCGGAGGCCTTTCGCGAGGCATCCAGCGCCACCGGTAAATAGGCCATCACCGATATTATCCCAATGCCGAGAATCGTCAGGGCAATAATAATCTCAACCAGGGTAAATCCCCGGGCAAACAATAATTTTCTTTTACCGGCCATCATCAATCATGCCCACCCTCGCCGGCGATCACTCTTCAGCGTGCTCGGTTTTTGCCTGCGCGATAATCTTTTCCGCGAACCGCTGCGGCACTTCTTCATAATGAGAAAAACTCATCGTATAAGAGCCCTGGCCCTGGGTCATCGACCGCAGATCCGTGGCATAACGCAGCATCTCCGATAACGGCACCTGCGCCTTTATTTTTTCGTATCGGCCGGCCTGATCCATTCCCTGCACGCGGCCGCGGCGGGAACTTAAATCCCCGGTGATCGCGCCCATGCAATCGTCCGGAATAACGATCTCCACATCCATCACCGGTTCGAGCAATACCGGAGACGCTTCCAGCACTCCTTCGCGCAACGCCATGCCCGCGGCAATCTGAAACGCCATATCCGAAGAATCGACTTCATGGTATGAGCCGTCATAGAGGCTCACGCGGACGTCGACCAGCGGATAACCGGCAAGGATCCCCTCACTCATTTTTTTGCGCACGCCTTTTTCCACCGAAGGAATATACTGCCGGGGTACCGCGCCGCCGACGACTTTATCGACAAATTCAAATCCCGCTCCGTGAGCCAGCGGATCGATCTCCAGCCAGACATCGCCGTACTGCCCGCGGCCGCCGGATTGTTTTTTATATTTATGATGCGCCTTGACCGATTTTCTTATTGTTTCTTTATACGGCACTTTCGGGGTCCCGACTTCGACCTCGACATGGTAACGCTGTCTCAGGCGTTCAATGGCGATCTCCAGGTGCACGTCCCCCATGCCGGAAAGGATCAACTCGTGGGTCTGAGCGTCCCGCGACACCCGGATGCCCAAATCTTCCAGGGTCATTTTTGCCAGGGCCTGCGATATCTTTTCTTCGTCCTGCCGGGTCTTCGGCTTCAACGAATAGGATATCGCCGGTTCCATGGTCACCAGCGTCGAGAACAATACCGGATGCTTCGTATCGGTCAGAGAATCTCCGGTATGGGTATTTTTCAATTTCGCCACTGCCGCGATATCGCCGGCATAAACCGCTTCCGCCGGCAGCTGTTCCTTGCCCTGCAAAACATACACCTGGCCGATACGTTCGGTCCCGGCCTGCGCCACATTATAAAATTCCGTGTTCGACGTCAATGCCCCGGACACGACCCGGAACACGCTCAGCTGTCCGACGTACGGATCGGAAATCGTCTTAAAAACAAACGCGCTGAACGGCTGATCGCTTTTGGCCACGATCTGTTTCTTCTCTTGGGTATTCCCGTCCGTGACTTCCTTCACGGCATCGCCGGCGGCAAGCGGGAAATCGGCGGTAATCAC
This sequence comes from Candidatus Omnitrophota bacterium, assembly GCA_028718845.1. Lineage (GTDB taxonomy): Bacteria > Omnitrophota > Gorgyraeia > B26-G9 > B26-G9 > JAQULA01. Next base: position 5,549 of record JAQULA010000024.1, on the reverse strand, counting down.
CGACATCATTTCTTTAATGCCGATCTGGGCAATCGAATTGCCGCAGAATATCGGCACCATGATATTATCTTTAAGCGACTTTTTCATCGCCTTATCGATCTCTTCCGGAGTCAGTTCCTCGCCGTTAAGATATTTCTCGACCAGAACATCATCGGCCTCGGCGATGCTTTCGATGAACGTTTCCCGCCACTTTGCCGCGCTTTTCTGCTCATCCGCGGAAAGCTTATCCCATCCCGACTTGGATAACAGATTGACCACGCCTTTAAATCCGGATTCCTTGCCGATCGGCAGGAATAGCGGCACACAATGTTTTCCGAATGTTTCCTGAATCGCGGCGACGGTTTTATAAAAATCCGCGTTTTCCTTATCCATCTTACTGACAAAGATCGCCCGCGGCATGGCCAGGTTTTCCAACAGGTTCCAGACCCGCTGCGTTCCGACTTCGATACCATCGACACCGCTGATCACCACGATCGCGGCATCCGCGGCCGGAAGAGTATTCCGTAATTCCACGATAAAATCGGCGTAGCCGGGGGTGTCCAGAAGGTTAACCTTGATCCCGTTCATCGTCGCGTGCAAAAGCGAGGTATTGATTGAAATCTTTCGGGAGATCTCAATCGGGTCATAATCGCTGTTGGAATTGCCGCCGTCGACGCTGTCCTGCCGGGTTACCTTTCCCAGCGCAAACAGAATCGACTCTACCAGCGTGGTCTTGCCTGCACCGGAATGTGAAAGAAATACAACATTACGAATACTCGTGTCTGCATATTTTTCCATCCTTCACGCCCTCCTCGCCATTAAGTTAGTATGATTGTAGCATAAAACTCCCGGAAAGTGAAGCTCGGTACCCGATACAACCCGGCTCTGCGCACCGGTACCGATAATTTGCTAACGAAATATACTATACGGACAAAGAACCCGCGGATACACTATGGACGCGAGTGATACAAAACATGAAAAGCCGAACAATGACGAGTGTTTTCCTGCGCAGAAAAGGGCAGTAAACTTATCTATGCTCACGAACAACGATCATTCAGGTCTTTCACGCTCGCTTGGATGCAACCAACGCTTAACATTATATATACCAGAATTTTAAGAAAACGTCAACGCAAAAAACGACATTTATTCCCGGATCAGCGCGCCGGAAAGAACTCACCGGTATTGGGAAACCGCTCCAGTAATTCCGTATTTAAAGGCGCCTGTTTATGTTCGAGAAAGCCGGGATAATGCCCGAGATAATCGAACGCCTCCTGCCGAGCCGAAACCAGGATGTCCCGGTCGGTGAGGATATTGCCGATGCGCAGTTCCGGCAGGCCGCTCTGGCGGGTGCCGAAAAACTCACCCGGCCCGCGGATCAGCAGATCGTATTCGGCGATCTTAAACCCGTCGGTAGTCGTGGTCATGGCCGACAACCGCTTGGCCGCGTCTTCGCTTTCCTTTTGCGAAAGCAGGACGCAATAGGCTTTTTGCCGGCCGCGGCCGACCCGGCCGCGCAGCTGATGCAGCTGGCTTAAGCCGAAACGTTCGGCGTGCTCGATCAAAATGATCGAAGCGTTCGGAACGTCGATACCGACCTCGATAACCGTCGTCGCCACCAGAATATCCAGGGCTCCGTCCTTAAACCGCCGCATAACCTCTTTTTTCTCGTCGTCTTTCATGCGGCCGTGAAGCAGTCCGACCTTGAACTCCGGAAAAACCGTGTCCCGGAAATGCTCGAACATCCGGGTCGCGTCCTTCAGGTCCTTTACCAGCGACTTTTCAATCACCGGATAGACCACATAGACCTGATCTTTTTCTTTCATCTTTTTCCGCAAAAACGCGTAAAAATCCAGCCGTTTCTTTTCACTGATCCAGTAAGTTTCCACCGGCACCCTTCCCGGAGGAAGTTCGCGGATAGTCGAGACATCGAGGTCCCCGTACACCGTGATTGCCAGGGTCCGCGGGATCGGGGTCGCGCTCATTACCAGCACATCCGGCATCATACCCTTTTTCTGCAGGGTTAGCCGCTGGGCCACGCCGAATTTATGCTGTTCGTCAATAATGACCAGGCCGAGCTTTTTACAGCGTACGTCATCCTCGATCAGCGCGTGCGTACCGATGATAATATCTACGCTACGGCCGCGCACCGCCTGCAGCAACGCGGTTTTTTCTTTCTTTTTCAAGCCGCTGGTCAACACCGCGACCCTGATCCCCAGCGGGGCCAGGAGCTTCTCAATAGTGCGGAAATGCTGTTCGGCCAGGATTTCCGTCGGCGCCATCAACGCCGCCTGATATCCGTTCTGCACGCATATAACCAGGGCCCAAATACTCACAATAGTCTTGCCGCTGCCGACATCGCCCTGCAGCAACCGGTTCATCGGCTTATCCGAAGCCATGTCGGCCTCGATCTCCGAAACGACCTTGGTTTGCGACGCGGTAAGGCTGAACGGCAGCGCGGCCTTGAACTTTTCAATCAACCGGCCGTGGATCTTAAAGGCGATACCCGGCTGTACTTCTTTGAGTTCCCGGCGCTGCAACGCCAGGGCCAACTGCAGCAGGAAAAATTCGTTGAAGATCAGCCGTTTTTTCGCCGGTTCGATCAGCTCCGCTTCACGGGGGAAATGGATATTCTGCAGGGCCTCAGGCAGCGGCAAAAGCGCCTGCCGGCTGATGATCTCCGCGGGAATATATTCATCCGCGCAGACGGCGTAGGTATCGACAACATGTTTTATCAGCCGCCGCAGGTAGCGCTGGCTGATATCCAGGGTTAAAGGATAGATCGGAACAATCCGGCCGGTATGAATGGTCGCGTCCTCATCATCCTCATTCTTCACGATTTCATATTCCGGGGCATTGATCTGCAATACCCGGTAGCGGTCGACCTTGCCGTGGAGGATCACCTCGTCGCCGATCCGGAAAACATCTTTCATATAAGGCTGGTTAAACCAGGTCCCGTAGATCACGCCGCTGCTGTCGCTGATCGCCAGCTGGAAAATCGTGCGCCGGCCCTTTAACCGGCGCAGACCGAATGTGCGCACCAGGCCGCGAACGGTCTCGACACTGCCGATAGTTACCTTATTGATCGGTTTGAACTGACTGCGGTCTTCATAACGCCGCGGAAAGTAATAGAGCAGATCGCCGACCGTGAAAATATTAAGTTTATGAAGTGCCTGAATTCTTTTCGGGCCGACGCCCTTGACGTACTGCGCAGATTGTTGAAGAGTTTGGCGATTATTTGTCATCCGTTATAATTCGGATAAATTGTTTTTTACCGACTTTAACCAAATAGTGCGGCTGCGGCGGCGGCAACTCCAGATTCACGTCGTTTACCGGTTCTCCGTCGAGAACAACCGCTTTCTGCTGGATCAGACGGCGGGCATCGGCATTGCTCTGACAGGCTTTACTCAAAGTCAACAGCTTGCAAATCCAGAGGTTTCCCTGTCCCCATTCGGTTTTGGCGATGACCCTGGGTTCGAAGTTGTTCAGGTCATCCCAGTTAGTACCGCCGCTGAACCGGCCGGCAAATACCGCCCCGGCCTGCTGCGCCGCCTCCGGTCCGTGATAATATTCGGTAATGATCCGGGCCAGTTCTTCCTTGCACTTTTTAGGATGGCGCGTGCCGGACGCGATCTCTTTTCTATATACGGCGATCTCGGACAGCGGCACATCGGTCAGCAATTCATAATAACGGTACATCAATTCATCCGATATCGACAAGACTTTAGCGTACATTGTCTCGGCCGGTTCATTGATGCCGATATAATTGTTTAAACTCTTGCTCATCTTCTGAACCCCGTCGAGTCCTTCCAAAAGCGGGGTCATGATCACGCATTGCTGTTCCTGCTGATAATCCTTCTGCAGCTGCCGGCCGACCAGCAGATTGAATTTCTGGTCGGTCCCGCCCAGCTCAACATCCGCCTTCAGTTCCACGGAATCATAGCCCTGCAGCAGCGGATAAATGAATTCCAGCACGCTGATGTCCTTGCCCTGGGTATAGCGCTGTTTAAAATCCTCGCGGGCCATTATCTGGGCCACGGTCAGATGGGCGGTCAATTCCAGAAATTGGTACTGGTTCATGCGTTCGAACCAGGTACTGTTAAATACCGGGGTAATATCCGCTTTCATGACCTTACCCACCTGGACCTGATAGGTTTGGGCATTGGCCTTGACCTGCTCGCGGGTCAATTGTTTGCGGATTTCCGATTTACCGGTGGGATCGCCGATCATGCCGGTAAAATCACCGATGAGAAATTTTATTTCATGGCCCAGCTGTAAAAACTGGCGCATTTTTCGCAGCAATACGGTGTGTCCGAGATGGATATCCGGGGCACTGGGATCGAAACCGGCCTTGATCACCAGCGGTTTTCCGGCGGAACAGGAGCGTTCCAGTTTTTTGGCCAGTTCTTCCTCGGAGATTATTTCAACACAGCCGCGTTTGATAATTTCGAGCTGTTCTTTTACCGGCTTAAACACTTTCATCGATTACCTTATCCAGAGTTAGCATCAGTCCATACCATGCGGCGCGTATTACGCCGGAGTAATTGCCGAATCTCCTTTTTGGAAAATTCTAGCATAGAATTAAAACCTTGTCAATTCTTGACATAAGAGAATTAGACTGTTAAAATTTTAAATATATCGCGAACAATCAAATTGAGTATTTACTCGTCCCCCCGTCTTTCGTCTCTCGGACTTCGGGATTATTATGGAGGAACCCATGAAAAAAATCCCTGAACACCGCGCGCTGGAACAGGTTGCCGAACATATGTGTCTGGCGGCGCGCACCGCGCCCAAAGCCAAAGGCGTGGATAATATAATCACCTTAATTCTCAAAAACGGCGCAACCAAAAACCGGCTGCTCAAGCGAATGCGGGAAATCGCCGAACAGGCCGGCAAACCCGGATTCAGCCGCGACGCGGATAATGCCGCGCAGTCTCCGGTCATCGTCTTTATCGGAACAAAAACAGAACCGCTGGGGATCACCTACTGCGGATTATGCGGATTCGATGATTGCGCCCAAATGACCAAAGCCAAGGCCCGTTGCGCATTCAGCAGCCACGACCTGGGGATCGCCGTCGGATCGGCGGTAAGCATTGCCGCGGATTTTCGCGTGGACAACCGGATCATGTACTCTCTGGGTAAAACGGCGGTGGAACTGAACTTATTTAACGATAAAAAAGCCGTACTGGCCATGGGCATACCGCTTTCCGCAACCGGGAAAAACATTTTTTTTGACCGAAAATAAAACCACCGGATCAAGCTGCATTTGTTACTGCTAAGACATCAACCGACTTGTGACTTAGTGTCCGGTGACCGGGGACTGGTTGTTACGCTAATTTTCTTCCCCGCGCACTCGACCACGTCTCCGCTGACGATTTGTTTACCTTTACGCGTTTCCACCACCCCGTTCACGCGCACCCGGCCTTCGACGATAAGCGCCTTGGCCTGACCGCCGCTGTTAACCAAGTCCCCCAATTTAAGCAGTTTACACAATTCGATACTCGGCTCTTTAATGCTATACTCTTTTACTTTTTCAATCGCACCGCACCTTCCTTCGACCCGAAATTAAAAAA
>JAQULA010000023.1 GCA_028718845.1 Candidatus Omnitrophota bacterium | reverse complement strand
GTTCGATTCCGATGAGCCGGCGTCGATTTATCTGCAAAAAACCCAGGGGATAGAGCGGTCCAACGCGCTGATCCGGCAGGGCATTCCGGTATGGTTCTGGAGTTTGCGCTGGTTTAAAGAATTAGACAAAGAAGGGTTTTATTGCGCGCTCGACCCGGCAAACGGCCAAATAGTCCGGTTCGAACATTTTGTGCTGGATGAAACCGCCGGTGCGCAGGGCACGTTTGAACAGGCGCAGGCGCTTGCCGAGCGTTATGCCCAGGCATTGGGGCTGGATCTTTCCGGCTATGAATTGAAAGAACAGAATACCAAGCAGCAGAAAAACCGTACCGACTATTCTTTTGTTTGGGAAAAAAGCAACTATGTCCTGGGCGAGGCCCGGCTTCGGGTGGGTATCGGGATCTATGGCGATACCCTGGGATATTTTTCGCGGTTTTTGGACGTTCCGGAAGCATTTACCCGAGAGTTGCAGACGGAATTATCGTTGGGACAGGTACTTTCCATCGCAACGATGGTGTTTATGTTTTTGCTGTTCTTAGCCGCGATTGTGATGATCATCATTCAATTCAAGAAAGACGCGGTTGACTGGAAGTTCGGTTGCGGGTTCGGACTGGGAATAATTCTGCTGTCGGCGGGCGATTTTTTCAATAATCTTCCGCTGTTGTGGTCGGCCTATCCGGATACGATGAGTTTGCGGGTGTTTTTTTTGATTTCCGCGGGGACGGCATTGATCGCCGCATTGCTGATCGGCTTGCTTATCTTTCTTTTCGGCAGCGCCGGGGAATCGCTTTCGCGAGAAATATTTCCATCCCGGATGCCGCTGATCGAGGCCTTAAGAGGTAAATCTTTGCCGGTTGGACAGTTGGTTTCTCCGGTGGTGGTGGGATATTCGCTGGGATTTTTGTTTTTGGGGTACATCACGGTGTTTTATCTGGTCGGGACGCGGTGGCTCCATATCTGGATGCCCCCGGAAACGGAATATTCGAATATGCTGGGGGCATATCTGCCGTTTATTTACCCGTTAACCATCGCTGCCGGCGCGGCGATAAGCGAAGAATTCATGTTCCGTTTGTTTTCCATTTCATTTCTGAAAAAAATCGGAAAATTTACCTGGCCGGCGATTATTATCCCCGCGGCGATCTGGGCTTTTGCCCATTCGAATTATCCGGTTTTCCCGGCATATGTGCGCGGTATCGAATTGACCGTTGCCGGGATTGTTTTCGGTGTTGTGTTTATCCGTTATGGACTGGAAGCGGTAATTATCGCCCATTTTATTATCGACGCGGCGTTGGTCGGTCTTCCGTTGCTGCGTTCAACCAATGGGTATTTTGTCGTTTCCGGTATTATTGTCGTGGCGGCAGCGTTGATCCCGGCGGGGTGGGTGATGGTTCGGGTCTTTCAGGCAAAGCGGACAGCAGCCAGCGGTTAGCGTTTAGAAAAAGCAAAATGATATAAAATTCAATAAGGATTACGCAGTACTTAGAAATAAGGATCGATAATGTATAAAATCCGCAAAAGACGGATACGGCTATTGTTTTTGCTGTTTTTAATGCTGGCTTTTTTTTATTTCTGGTATTCTCCGGAGATGGATAATTTCCGGGGGGATAAGCCGGTCATCGCCGTGAAGAAAAATCCGGAACCGGTAAAACCGGTGGAACCGGAAGAGAAAAAGCCGATTGATCGCAGCGGTGAGGATATTATCTACGATGTGATGCTGGGTAAAATGCGTTTAGGAACCGCGCATTATCATCATGACGGCAAAGCCCAGATAAACGGCCGTTCCGCGGAATTGATAACTTTTGAAACAAACGCGGTTAAATTCCGCGATCTTGAGACTATTTATTGCGATGCCGGGACTTTTTTGCCGCTGGTCGTGGAACGCAGAGTGTCTCAGCCTATTAAAGCCGAGAAGATCCGGGAAGAGTATGACCAAACCAATTTTGTGTTGAATATCACCCGGAAGCGGTTTACGGAGGAACATACGGTTATTCGCAAAGACGGCCCGATCCACAACTCCATTTTATTGCCTTTTTTTGTGCGTAACGCCCCGGAATTGGCGCCCGGATGGTCGTTTACGGCAAATCTTCCCCAGCGTACCTATTTAATAAAATTAGTCGGCATCGAACCTCTGGAAGTTCCGGCCGGCAGGTTTAACGCTTATTATTTCGAAAGTGAACCGCGGCAGATAAAAATATGGATCAGTGCCGATGATAAGCGGATTCCCTTGAAAATCGAAGGAACCGGCGGTATCGGTTATAAATTACTGATGCGGGAATATCAACCTCCGCGCAGCAGTTCCGCAGGAGGCAAATCGTGACGGCAGCGGCGACGATACTATCCTGGAATGTAAACGGGATCCGGTCGGCGGAAAAAAAAGGCTTCCCGGACTGGCTGCAGAAAGAAAAACCGGCCGTGCTGGCGGTGCAGGAGACCAAAGCGCGGCCCGATCAATTGAGCGACGCGCTGGTGCATCCGGCGGGATATGATTCTTATTGGAGTTACGGCCAACGCCCCGGGTACAGCGGGGTGGCGGTTTATTCCCAGGTTCCGGCGTTACGGGCGGATACCGGTTTTAACGTCCCGCGTTTTGACGGCGAAGGCCGGATCCTGATTGCCGAGTATGAACGTTTTATCCTGTTCAATATTTATTTCCCCAACGGAAAAAGCAGCGCGGAGCGGCTTGGGTTTAAACTGGATTTTTACCGGGAATTTTTTAATTGCGTGAAGAGTTTCCGCCGGAAAAAGAAAACGATCATTGTCTGCGGTGATTTTAATACCGCGCATCAGGAGATTGATCTGGCCCGGCCCAGGGAAAACAGCACGGTTTCCGGGTTTCTTCCTCAGGAACGGGCACTGATGGATGTTTTTATCGAGCAGGGGTTTATCGACACCTTCCGGTTTTTTTGTAAAGACCCCGGCCGTTATACCTGGTGGGATTTGAAATCAAGGGCGCGAGATCGGAATGTCGGATGGAGAATCGATTATTTTTTTATTGATAAGGAATCCATCGGCAGGGTGCAGGCGGCGTTTATCCTGGATCAGGTGCGCGGTTCGGATCATTGCCCGGTGGGAATTACGCTTAAAGACTAACCGCGGCAGGGGAAAGGATATCAAGTAATGAACGGATATTGTATACTTATAATACTGATTATCTGCGGCAAGTATGCGCTGGATTATGTCGTGGATACTCTGAATCTGCGGCATGCGGGAACAACTCTTCCCGCGGAATTCGAAGGCTGGTATGACGGAGAAAAGTACAAGCGGTCTCAGCAGTATCTGCGGGAAAACACCCGGTTTCATATTTTCGAAGATACCCTGGGTACCGTGCTGATTCTTGCGGTTATCCTGTCCGGCGGGTTTAATCTGGTTGACCGGTTCGCGCGCGGGTTCGGTTTCGGGCCGGTCGGTACCGGGTTGATCTTTGTGGGAGTGATCATGTTTGCCGGCCAGCTTGCGGCGATTCCCTTTTCCGCGTATCATACGTTTGTGATCGAAGCGAAATACGGATTCAACAAAACCACCGTAAAAACTTTCATCTCCGATCTTATAAAAGGATGGCTGCTCTCGGCGATACTCGGCGGGATCGCTTTTTCCGGGGTAGTCTGGTTTTTCGCGAAGGTGGGCGGCTGGGCCTGGGTGTATTGCTGGATCGCGGTAACCTTGTTCGAGCTGTTTATCTTATTTATCGCGCCGGTGGTAATTATGCCGCTATTCAATAAATTTATTCCGTTAAAAGACGGGGAATTGAAAACCGCGATCGAAACATATGCGCTGCAGCAGCACTTTTCCCTGCAGGGAGTTTTTACCATGGATGGTTCTCGCCGGTCCACAAAATCGAACGCTTTTTTTACCGGATTCGGACGTTTCCGGAGGATTGCCTTATTCGACACGCTGATCGCCAAACACAGCGTGGACGAGCTGGTCGCGGTCCTGGCGCATGAGATCGGGCATTATAAGAAAAAACACATTCTTAAAAGTATCGCAGTGTCTATTGCCACCACCGGACTGATGTTTTTCGTGCTATCGTTTTTTTTGGATAATCCGGGATTGTTTGCCGCGTTTCGCATGGAGCAGCTGTCGATTTACGCCGGTTTGGTGTTTTTTGGATTTCTTTACGCGCCGATCAACGAATTTTTTTCGGTTATCGGCAACATTATCTCGCGTAAACACGAATATGAGGCCGATGCCTTTGCCGTAACCACATTCGGAAAACCGGAGGCGTTTATCGCGGCGTTGAAAAAATTATCGGTGGATAATCTTTCCAATTTAACGCCGCATCCGGTGAAGGTATTTATGGATTATAGTCATCCCCCGGTATTGCAGCGGATCGAAGCGATCCGCCGCATGGGACAGTAGATGGAAGATGGAAGATGGAAGCAAAAACTGAACAACGGTATATCAATGGGGTAACCATTATTAACCAGTGATAACGATTCATAACCGATATTAACCTGATTTGTATAAAGGAGCGTGATATCATGGCGGCACGAAAAAAAGTCGGGATTTTAACCGGCGGCGGTGATTGCCCGGGCTTGAATGCCGTGATCCGGGCGGTGGCGAAAAAACTTATTATTGAGAAGAACATGGATGTTGTCGGGATCAAGGACGGCTACGATGGTTTGGTGCGAAATGAATACACTAAACTTTCTTATCGGGATGTTTCCGGAATTCTTACCCTGGGCGGTACTATTTTAGGCACGTCCAATATTGCCAACCCCTATCGTTATGCGATAAATAAAGGGGGACGCCTGCAATTAAAAGACGTGTCCAAGTCCGTGGTCCGGCAGATCAAAAAAATGCGATTGGCCGGGCTGGTGTGTATCGGCGGGGATGGAACATTGGCGATCGCCAACCGGATGTTTAAAGACGGCGTTCCGATTGTCGGGGTTCCCAAGACCATTGATAATGATATTATGGGTACGGATATCACCTTTGGCTTCAATTCCGCGGTCACCATCGCTACCGAGGGGATCGATCGGGTGCATACCACCGCGCAGGCGCATCACCGGATCATGATCGTGGAACTGATGGGCCGCACCGCGGGATGGATCGCATTGCATGCGGGGGTTGCCGGCGGCGGCGATATTATTCTCCTGCCGGAAATACCCTATCTGCCGGCAGCGATTGCCGCGGAAGTGAAAAAAAGACATACCCGCGGCAGCCGATTCAGTATCATTGTGGTTGCCGAAGGAGCCAAACCCAGGGGCGGCAATGTCGTAGTGCAGCGGATGGTAAAAGAAAGCACGATCCAGGCGCGGTTGGGCGGGGTAGGGCTGATGCTTGGGGAACAACTGGAAAAAATGACCGGGCTGGAGACCCGTACCGTAGTAATGGGGCATCTGCAGCGCGGCGGATCCCCCACGGCGTTTGACCGGGTTTTGGCTACGGAATTGGGCACCCGCGCCGCGGATATGGTTGAACGTGAAGAATTCGGGCAGATGGTCGGTGTTCAGCGAGGCCAGCTGGTAAGCGTCGCATTGGAAGATGTGGCCTGCGGGTCGAAAACCGTGCCCCTGGACCACCCGCTGCTGCAGTCGGCGCGTTCGATCGGGACCTGTTTCGGCGATGAAGGGTAAAACCAAGACGCAACGTTCATTTACCCGATATGCCGGCAAACAATTAGCGGCGATCCAGCGCCTGTCGCAGGAATATAACGGCAAGCTCGGGAAGGACCATAATCAGGTACTACTGGAATTGATACGGCACCATAGCGATGAGATTACCGATTTACAGCGCCGCAGTAACGGCCATTATATTATTGAAACCGGAGACCTTCTGGTGTTATGCTGTGAATTGATCCGGGAAGCTGGCGCTTCGCTGGATGAGATTATGGATAACTGTTACCGGCGTTATTATGCCAAGCTCAATAGTCTTATCGCGGCGCAAAATAAAAACCCGGGGCAACGAAGAAAGAAGAGGAACGGATAATTATGCCGGACAATTTTTCGATCACCAAAAAAATATATTATCATGATACCGATGCCGGAGGCATTGTTTATTATGCCAATTACCTCAAATTTTTAGAAGAAGCTCGAACCGAGTTTTGTTTTCATCACGGGATCGATAAAACCGTATTGGGCCGGCAGGATATATTTTTTGTCGTGGCTCATATCGATGTGGCCTATAAGGCACCGGCGCGTTACCTTGAAACGATCCGGGTGGTTACCTCCCTGGAAAAGATCGGCCGGGTATCGGTGCATTTTTTACAGCAGGTAACCCGCGGTGATACTCTGCTGGTGGAGGCGAAAGTGACCTGGGTTTGCGTTAATAAGGAACTGCGGCCCAGGCCGGTCCCGGAAGAGATGAAAAAATTGCTCTGATCAAGGGGATGTAATAAAATAAAAGGGCTAAAAAATCATAAGCCCATGAGCGCGTAAGTTCATATATGCTGATGCGGTGATGAGGTGGATATGCGGTTTAATAGCGGTTACGGTTCAGGTGATTCATGGTATCCGGGGGGAATGTCGCGGGCGATAAAGGCATTGCTGGCTGCCAATATCGGGATGTTTCTCCTGATCAGTTTTTTCCCGCGTTTCCCCTGGTTGTTTGTGTTCGGGCTGGTTCCGGCGGATGTGCTGGGAAAGTTTATGCTTTGGCAGCCGGTTACGTATCTGTTTGTCCATAGCGGGCTTTGGCACCTGGTCCTGAATATGCTGATGCTCTGGATGTTCGGTTCGGTTTTAGAACAGGCCTGGGGTACGCGGCAATTTATATTCTTTTATTTTCTTACCGGTATCAGCGCCGGGATCTGCAGTATTGTTTTTGCCTGGGGATCGCCGTTGCCGGTAGTCGGGGCGTCCGGGGCGATTTTCGGACTTTTAGCGGCGTTTGCCGTTTTGTTCCCGGAAAGCATTACGCTGATATTTTTTATTTTCCCGATGAAAATGAAACACGCGGTGTTGGTATTGGCCGGGATTAATCTATTGGGAGCGCTATCGTCGCAGGGCAGCGAAATAGCATATGTGGCCCATCTCGGCGGCGGCCTGGTCGGGTATCTGTACCTGCGGCAGGAATGGTTGCGTTTCCGGCTGGCCGGGATGCGGTTCCCCGCGGCCAAGCCAAAAACTCAAAAATCCGCCCGGGTCAATCAGCCGGAAGCTTCAGCTGACCTGGATACCGAGGTCGACAAGATCCTGGATAAGATCTCACAGCAGGGCCTGGCCAGCCTTACCAGTCAGGAAAAAGAGGTCCTGGTCCGGAAAAGCAAAATGAAGTAAAGGTTACCTGCTGCGTTAGCGTATCGCGCCGAGCGAAATAGTGTTATAACCTTTGATAGTAAAAATCCAGCGGCGTGGTATAATGCTTTTAAGTGTTCAGGCTCGGGATTGAAGGCCAAGCCCCGCCGGGTTATGCGGTAGTAAGCGGGGATAAGATAATTGCCGGAGGCGGGAATATGCTTGAGAAAAAGATCTATGACGATTATGTGCAGTCGCTTAAGAGCGGACAAAAACAAAAAGCGCAGTTTTTGAATTTTGTGCGGGCCGGGCTTAAAAATGCCGCGATCAGCCTGAAGAAAGACGCGTTGGACGATACCGAGGTATTAGCCGCGCTTAAAAAAGAACAGAAACGCCTGGAGGAGACCAAAGAAACCGGTATTGCCGCAGCTAAACCGGAGGTAGTGGCCCAGGCGGAACGGGAAATTGCCATTTTGCTCGGTTATCTGCCGCGACCGATGGATGCCGCTGAATTGCAGAAAATCGTCGATCAGGTTATTGCCGCGACCAATGCCGTTTCCATGAAGGATATGGGCCGGGTGATGAAGGAAATTATGGCCCAGGCCGGAGCCGGCGCGGACGCCGGGACAGTCAGCGCGATGGTGAAAAAGAAACTTTCCGGCGCGGTCTGATCTTATCCGATACCGGGTAAGATATCTTTGAAACAAGAATAATGCTCAGCGCGTAAGGCTATGACCATGGATAAATTCGTAACCTTAAATAAGCAGGATCTGAACGATTTTATCGTTAAGCTCAGCCGCAGCCAACCGGTGATGGCGCCGGTTGCCCGCGGCTGCAAAAGTTTTGTTTTTGAATCGGTCGATTCCGCCAAGGCGATCGCGTTGCACTATATCCCCACGATTTTACCTCCGAAAAAATATTTTTTCCCCCAGCGCGAAACCCTGCTGACGTATAATAAAACGACGCCGGCCTGGGATCCGGTATTGGAAAGCAGAAAGATGGCCATCTTCGGCGTGCATACCTGCGATTTGGCCGGTATTCAGTGCTTGAATATGGTCATGAGCGCGTCTCCTCAGGATAATAACTATAATGCCAGAAAAGAGGGCATAACCATCATCGGACTGGAATGCAATAACTATTGCGATGAGTACGCTAGCTGCAATGTTATGGATAACCATCTGCCCAACGGCGGATATGATTTATTTTTTACCGAATTGCCGGACGCGTTTATGGTGCATGTCAATAGCAATGCCGGAGAACGTATTGTCAATGATATCGGTTTTTTCTCCGCCGCGACGCCAAAGCATACCCAGCAGCTCGAAGAAATGCGTGCCCGGAAAAGAGAAATATTCAAGCCGGAAGTAAAGGCCGGTCATAAACAATTAAGAGGTATTTTCGCCGGTGCCTTTGACAGCCGGCAATGGGACCGGATCGGAGAGCGCTGTGTCGCCTGCGGTAATTGCACCAATGTCTGTCCGACCTGTTATTGCTTTGATGTGCGGGATGAGATCAATCTTGATTTTAACACCGGAACCCGCGGCCGGGTTTGGGATTCCTGCCAGAACGAGGAGTTTGCCCAGGTCGCCGGGGGGGAGAACTTCCGTAAACAGCGCGGCCAGCGGCAGCGGCATCGTTATATGCGTAAGTTTAATTATCCGGTTGAACGGTTCAGCCGGTATTTTTGTACCGGATGCGGCCGTTGCAGCCGGGCCTGCATGGCGAAAATCAATTTAAAAGAAACGATCGATGCCTTAGCCGAGGAGAAACGATGAAACCGGAACATGGCAAAGAATCAGCCTACATTACTCAACCCGGAACCATCCGGAATACCCGCCAGATGACCCGGCTGGAGAAATATTTTGAGATCACACTTCCCCGGCAGAGGGATCTTGGCCATGAACCCGGACAGTTTGTGATGGTTTCGGTCCCGGGAGTCGGCGAGGCGCCGATCTCAATTTCTTCTTCACCGACGAAAAAAGGGTGTTTTGAATTGGTGGTGCGTAAAGTGGGCGCGGTAAGCACGGCGTTGCATGCCCTGGACAGCGGGGACAAGGTTGGTATCCGCGGTCCGTTCGGCAAGGGGTTTCCCACCGCGATTCTCGAGGGTAATGATCTTTTATTTATTGCCGGGGGCTTGGGTATTGTTCCGCTGCGTTCACTGATCAATTTTGTCATCGACAACCGCAAGGATTTCGGAAAAGTAACTATTTTACTCGGTTGTAAAACGCCGCAGGATATGCTGTTTAACGAAGAAGTCCATCAGTGGTGGAAACGCCTGGATGTCAGCTGCAGCTGCACGGTGGATCGTTCCGACCCGGACTGGAAAGGCAATGTCGGCCTGATTACCGGGCTTATTCCCGGAGTCAGTCTGGACGCGGAGCGCACGTTTGCCGTGGTTGTCGGCCCGCCGATCATGTATAAATTCGTTATCCTGGAATTACTGAAAAAAGATATTCCGGAACGCCAGATCCTGCTTTCGCTCGAACGGCACATGAAATGCGGGGTGGGCAAGTGCGGCCATTGTCAGATCGGCGAATATTACTGCTGTCAGGACGGACCGGTGTTCAGCTATGACCGGATCCGCGGCAAACACGAGGCATTGTGATGAAGAAAATGAAAGTAGCCTTTTTTGATTTTACCTGCTGTGAAGGATGCCAGTTGCAGGTGGCGAACATGGGCGAATCGCTCCTGGAGGTGCTTGACCTTATTGAGCTGGTTACGTTCCGGGAAGTGATGTCCGAACGCTCGGAGCAGTATGATGTGGCTATTGTCGAAGGAAGTATCACGACCTCTCATGACGTGGAACGCATCAAAAAGATCCGGGAGACCGCGAAAGTGCTTATTGCCTACGGTTCTTGCGCCGCGATCGGCGGGATCAATGGAATGAAGAACAATTTCGGCTTGGAGGAGATCCGCGAATATGTGTATAAAAAAGACGCGCGATTTTTCGATACGATCCCGACACGGGCGATTCACCAGGTGGTTAAGGTTGATTACGCGGTAAACGGCTGCCCGGTGTATGTGCCGGAATTCGTGAAAGTGTTGAAAGCCGCGCTTTCCGGTATTCCCTATCGCGTGCCGGATTACGCGGTGTGCGTTGAGTGTAAGTTGAACGAGAACGAATGTATGTATGATAAAGGGATTACCTGCTTTGGTCCGGTGACCAGAGCCGGGTGCAATTCATGGTGTATCAATAACAATAACATCTGTTACGGTTGCCGCGGCCTGGTGAGTAATCCGGCATTGAACGGCCAGAAAGATATCTTGGAAAAATATGCTGTTCCGCTGCCATGGATCGAGAACAAAATGAATATGTATAACAAGCCGCGGGAATTGGGAATAGATGACCCGGCAAAGACTGAATTGAGAAAGCTGGAATCATGAGCGAGAAAAAAACGATACGCGTGAATGTCGGATACCTTACCCGAGTGGAAGGCCACGGGAATATTGTTGTCAATGTCAAACGGGGCAAGCTTGAGGAATGCCGTCTGGACATCGTGGAGTCACCCCGTTTTTTTGAAGGCATGCTGCGGGGGCGTTCGATTTTTGAGGCCCAGCATATCACCAGCCGGATCTGCGGGATCTGTGCCTGCGGTCATACTCTGGCTTCGATCCAGGCGGCCGAGGCGGCCATCGGGTTTATCCCTTCGCTGCAGACCCGGAAATTGCGTAATTTACTGTTGGATCTGGAGATTCTGGACAGCCATATTCTGCATATCTATCTGCTGGTCGCCCCGGATTTGCTGGGGGTAAAAAGTTTTGTGCCGCTAATTAAGACCCACAATGATGTGGTGCGGCGTGCATTGCGGATGAAGAAAACCTGTAACGATATTTGCGATATCCTGGTCGGGCGGCATGTGCATCCGATCACGGCGATTGTCGGCGGTTTTACCAAACTGCCGCAGGAAAAAGATCTGGATACCATGCTTGGGCAGTTACGGCGGCTGCAGGAAGACATGGGGCCGACGATTGAACTGGCGGCATCGCTGAAATTCCCGGTGTTTGAACGGGAAACCGAGTATGTGGCCCTGGTCAATAACGAAGAAGCGTATCCGCTTTTGGAAGGGGAGATCGGTTCCAGCGACGGCCTGCGCTTAAAAAAAGAAGAGTATCGCAGTTTAACCAATGAATTTGTCGTGCCGCATTCTTCCGCGAAGCATACCAAAGCCGGACGCGCATCGTACATGGTCGGCGCGTTGGCCCGGCTTAATCTCAACTATGCTAAACTTCTGCCGAGAGCCAAAGCCCTGGCCGACCGGTTGGGTCTGCGGCCGCCGGTAACGAACCCGTTTTTGAACACTGCGGCGCAACTGGTCGAGTGCGTGCAGTGCCTGGAAGACAGCGTCGGCATTATCGAAGACTTTAAAACCAACGGAGTCAACGAAGATGAAGCCCTGGTTGTCGGATTGAACGAGAATAAGCGCATTCCGGTCAAAGCCGGCAGCGGAGTCGGCGCGGTAGAGGTTCCCCGCGGTATTTTATTTCATCATTATGAGGTTGATGACCAGGGACGGATTGTCAATGCCAATTGTATTATCCCAACCGGACAAAACCTGAACAATATCGAACACGATATGCGTAAACTGGTCCCGGAGATCCTGGATAAAAGCGAACAGGATATAACCCTGCATTTGGAAATGCTCGTGCGCGCGTATGATCCGTGTATTTCCTGCTCGGCGCATTTTCTCAATGTCAAATTTATTACCCGTTGAAATCATTAATGTTCTAAATTTTATCCCGGAATCAACCCTGGTGATCACGGCGGGAAATTCTTTTCGCCGCGATGACGGGGTAGGCCGGTATATTGCCGCCCGGCTTCAGGCTGATTGCAAGGTAAGGGTGATTGATGCCGGGATCGCGCCGGAAAATATTGTTGAAGAGGTCATTGCCTTGGCTCCGCGGAGAATTGTGGTTATTGATGCGGCTGATTTCGGCGGCCGGCCCGGAACCGTGAAGGTTATCCCGGAAGAGCATATTCCGCAAATTACCTTGAGTACGCATATGATTCCTTTGAATGTGGTTATGCCGATCATTAATGACCGTATCCGCGCGGATGTATGCTATGTCGGGATACAACCCAAAAGTGTCGATTTCGGCGAAGGCCTTTCTCCGGAAGTCCGGCAAGCAGCGGATGCGCTGATCCATTGCTTAAGTAAAAAGGAAAAAGTAAAAAGGGAAAAGTAGGAAATTCGTGTTTATTCGTGTGTGATTTGTGTAGGATAAAACCCTTGAACCTGCCAAAAAAATATGCTACCATGTGCTAACAACCCGTTAACTTACTAAAAGGAACGATTAATCTATGGAAATCAAAACCACTCCGTTATTTGCATCCCACCAGCAGTTAGGAGCCAGGATTGCTCCGTTTGGCGGATGGTCCATGCCGATTCAATACAGCGGGATTCTTGCCGAACATGAATGGACCCGTTCCGGCTGTTCGGTGTTCGATATTTGCCATATGGGGGAGTTTCTTATCCAGGGCGATTTGTCTACGAGTAATCTGGACTATATCGTAACCGTTGATGTCGGGGCTATGGCCGCGCATACCTGCCGCTATGGATTTATGCTCAATAAAGGCGGCGGGGTAATCGATGATATCATCGTATATAAGATCAGCGGCGATAGCTGTATGCTGGTGGTGAATGCCGCGACCACCGAAGCCGACGAGGTGCATTTGCGCACCTATCTTTCCCCGACGGTAAAGTTTGAAAATATTTCCGCTAAAACCGGAAAGCTCGATTTGCAGGGGCCGCGGTCTCGTGAGGTGCTGATGGATATTGTGGGGCCGGATATCAGCCGGCTGGCCTATTATACGTTCGATTACTTCAATGTGTGCGGGGAACGTAATATTATCAGCCGTACCGGATATACCGGTGAATTAGGCTATGAGTTGTATTGCAGCGCGGACAAGGTCAATGAGCTCTGGACCCGGTTATTACAGGATAAGCGGGTCAAACCGGCCGGCTTGGGGGCAAGGGATACCCTGCGTCTTGAGGTCGGCTATCCTTTATACGGACAGGATATGGACAGCCGGATCAGCCCGCTGGAAGCCGGATTCGAATCGTTCGTTGATTTTAATAAAAATTTTCTCGGAAAAGACGTTTTAATGAAGCAGGTAAAAC
>JAQULA010000022.1 GCA_028718845.1 Candidatus Omnitrophota bacterium | reverse complement strand
AATGCAGCAGCTTATCAATTCCCTGATTTTAAAAAACTTCGGGAATCCGATCCTTAACCGGCTGGATGACAGCGCGGTTTTGCCGCTTAAAACAGGGAATAAGCGGCTTGCGTTCACCACGGATTCGTTTGTGGTGAACCCGGTTTTTTTTCCGGGGGGCGATATCGGTACTTTGGCGGTGTGCGGTACGGTAAATGATCTATCCATGGTCGGGGCCAGGCCGTTATTCCTGAGCGCCGGAGTAATTATCGAAGAAGGTTTTCCGCTGGAACAGCTGAAGAGGATAATCCTGTCGATGAAAAAGACGATGCGGGCCGCGGGAGTGCGTATCGTCTGCGGGGACACAAAGGTTGTAAATAAAGGCAATTGTGATAAAATATTTATAAACACCGCCGGAATCGGGATTATTGATGAGGGCGAGAATATCGGCAGTGCCAATGCGCGGCCGGGTGATGCCGTTATCATCAGCGGGACGGTCGGCGAACACGGTATCGCTATTTTAAGCCGGCGTGAAGGGTTACGGTTTAAGACTCAGCTGAAAAGTGATTGCGCTCCGCTGAATCGCCTGGTTGGCGGGATGTTGAAATCCTTTCCCGGGGCGGTCCATGTGATGCGTGACCCCACCCGGGGGGGGACGGCGACGGCTTTGAATGAAATTGCCGAACTCTCCAATGTGGGGATTGAGGTCGATGAGGAACGGATCCCGGTAACGAACAAAGTACGGGGCGCCTGCGAATTATTGGGCATCGATCCGTTATATTTACCCTGTGAAGGCAGATTGCTGGCGTTTGTCGATTCCCGTAAAGCCGAGGCCATTGTGCGCCGGATGCGGAAAATCGCGCCGGGCCGGGACGCGGCGATTATCGGGCGGGTTATCGCAGGGCATCGGAAAATGGTATATTTGCATACACTCAGCGGCAGCGACCGGATCCTGGATATTCCGATACAGGATCAGATGCCGCGGATTTGCTGACAATATGCGGGAATAAAATTGAGGAACGATGATTGGTCACGCTGCGCGAAATGGACCGGTAGCCTTACCGGCGGAGGGATGAATGGCAAAGACGATTCAGGAAATTAATGACAAAATCAAAAAAGGTATCGCGGTTGTTGTAACCAAAGAAGAAATGCTGGAAATCGTCAAGGAAAAGGGAGTGGCTAAAAGCGCGGAGAGCGTTGATGTGGTGACTACCGGCACCTTTGGGCCGATGTGTTCTTCGATGGCGATTTTCAATATCGGGCATCCTAAACCCAAAATAAAAATTCAGCAGGCATGGTTGAATGACGTCGCCTGTTACTGCGGTTTGGCCGCCGTGGATATGCTTATCGGAGCGACCGAATTGTCCCGGAACGATCCGGCCAATGCTTACGGCCCGGGAGAATTCAAATACGGCGGCGCGCATGTTCTCGAGGAATTGGTGGCCGGAAAAGAAGTGCGGCTGCGCGCGTCCGGCTACGGGACCGATTGTTATCCGCGCAAGGAATTGGAAACCCTTATTTCCTTGAAAGATATGAATGACGCCTGGCTTACCAATCCGCGCAACGCCTATCAGAACTATAACGTGGCGGTCAATGTTTCGGAAAAAACGATTTATACTTATATGGGAATGCTGCGGCCGAACCTGGCCAACGCGAATTACTGCAGTGCCGGACAGTTGTCGCCGCTGTTGAACGACCCTTATTTCCGCACGATCGGAGTGGGGACGCGTATATTTCTCGGCGGCGGTATAGGTTATGTGATCTGGAACGGGACGCAGCATACAACCGATGTTACCCGTACCGAGCAGGGGGTTCCCACCCGGCCGGCGGGAACACTTGCCGTGCATGGAGACCTGAAGACAATGTCGGCGGAGTGGCTGCGTGCCGCTTCGTTGACCGGTTACGGGGTAAGTCTGGCGGTCGGAATCGGGGTGCCGATTCCGATCATTGACGAATCGATGGCCAGGTCCGTGTCGGTAAAGGACGAGGAAATTTTTGCTCAGGTGGTCGATTATGGAATGGATTATCCGCAAGGGAAAGCCCAGTCCTTAGGCCAGGTCAGTTATGCGCAGCTTAAAACCGGCGCGATCACGCTCAATAATAAAAAAATCCCCACCGCGGGATTTTCCAGCTACTACAAGGCTCAGCAGATCTGTGAGATCCTGAAAGGGAAGATCGTCAATAAAGAATTTTTACTCACCGAACCCGTGCAATTATTACCCGGAGAAGGTTCCGGCGTTAATCCCAAAGGGTTTATTCAGAAAGCAATCGTTTAATCTTTCGGATCGAGCGCGGAGTTAATGCTGTTTGGGGTGCTTCTTGGGGCATAAGGGATAGTAATCGCATTGAGCGCAGCAGGTGCTGCGTTCGTGGCGTTCACCGCGGTACCACTTCATTTCGCAGGTCCAGAATATCTGACAACGTTCGCAGCAATACTGCGCTTCCGGATGTTCCTGCTTGTGTCCGTTTTTTTCGCTATGGGTCATGACTGCATCCGGATTGGTTATGGAGCGTCGTTTGATTGCTGTAAATGTTTTGACTGATCCAGCAGCTTTTTGACCGCCCGCGGTTCAAAAATCAGAAAGAAACTGCCGTCAATGCCTTTATCTTTTATGGAAAAGAAAGTTTCGATAAGAATTACCTGCTGCGTCTCTTCCGCGAGTTTGCTGAATGCAACATTGAATACCGTTTCCAATGTTCCGCAGATGAGATTGGGAGTTGAATGCAGTATGACCTGCCGGGTAAATGTGGACAGGGTGGCCAAATACGCGGAAATTACGATATTGCCGACTTCTTTTAACGAGGAAACTCCGTATTCGGTCGCATTGCCCAGTTCGGTGCGGTATTGAGAAATGGCATCGATCAGACTATAGGCGCTTTTTTCCGGGAACATAAGCACGATGTTTCCGGAAAGATTTCCCAGTAATTGAATGCTCACCCCAACCAGGACCTCCTGGGTATTTTTCATTTCCAGTAAAACTTTATTGGCGTCGACCAGTTTTAAATCCGGGATCCTTAATTCGATTCTCTGATTGAGCACCTGAGAAAGGGCGATAGTGGCATTGCCGGTGCAGATGTGGCCCACTTCCTTAAGCATGTCTATACACAGCGCGTCTAAACTGACATTATCTTTATTTTCCATGGAATTAGACCCTCCTTACCTGGTCTGCATTAATCTTTGACAATAACCAATTTCTTTTTTATCAACTCGGTGAAGATCTTAACTATCTTGGGATCAAGCTGGTCCGGGGTGCTTTTTTTAATGAGCATCAGCGCTTTTTTAACCGGAAAAGCCTTACGATAAGGACGGTCGGCGGTCATTGCTTCAAAGGTATCCGCTACCGCCAGGATGCGCGATCCGATCGGGATTTGGTCGCCTTTGATTCCGTCCGGATATCCGCCTCCACCGTTTCGTTCATGATGATGGTAAATCATGGTTTTGATCTCTTCCGACAAATCAGTGGTGCGCAGGATGTCGATGGTCGCTTCCAGCGGCCCGTGTAATTGGCGCAGGGCTTTTACGCTCAGGTTCCGGATGGTTGCCAGTCCGCTGCTGGTATCCTGCGTGGTAGCCTCCGCCATTTCTCCCCAGAAAAAGTTTACCGGTTCCAGGATGCGCTTGCCGATGAGCGGGTGATTCTTGATGATTTCATATTCCTGGTACGTCAGACCGCTGGGTTTGGTCAGAATTTTTTCCGGGATGCCTATTTTTCCGATATCATGCAGGATCCCGGCAATCTGGATGCCTTCGACCAGTTTTAACGGCAGCTGCATGGCCTGGGCTATGGCCACCGCGTAATAGGAGACCATTTCCGAATGACCGCGGGTGTACACATCTTTTTCTTCGATAGCCTGCGCCAGTGCTTTGATGGTGCTGAAATAGGTTTTTCTCAGGTTTTTGTAAAGATTAGTGTTTTCGATGGCCACCGCCGCCTGATTGGCCAGGGTGGTCAGCGATTGCTGGTCTTTTTGACTGAACCCGTGTTTGCGGGTCGAATATACGCTGAGCATGCCCAGGGTGCTTCCTTTGGTAATGATCGGCGCGTTTATGACTTCCTGAATATGCCGAGGCTGTATTAGCGCGGGCGCGGAAGGATTTTCGTCTTTTAATTTTTTCGTCGATAAAATGATTTGTTTCTCGGTCACCGGTTTTTTCTTAAGACCGGAAAGGACCATGGCGAAATTCTTCTTTAACTCCGCGACCGTCGACTTGCTTAGTTCGTTGTGCGAACTGAGCAGGAGGTGATAAGAATTTTCTTCTATAAGCAGCAGTGTGTAAATGTCAAACCGGAACAATTCCCGCATACAGTCGTTTAGGACATCAAGCAGTTTTTCCTGGTTCAGTGCCGCGTTTAAAGCGCAGCTGATGACATTGAACCGGAATAAGTGTTGTATTTTTTCTTCCGCGGCAATATACAATTTGGCGTTATGAATGGCAATCGAGCTTTCCATGGCAAAGAGGGAAATCGCCTCAAGGTCCTGCTCGGTAAACTCCTCCGAACCCGGCACCCGGTTGAGATTCATGACTCCGATGAGTTTGTCCGAGAAGTGCAGGGGAATGGAAAGCGATGATTTTAAGTTTTTCCGGGGTTTTTTTCCGAATATGGAAAAAAAGGTTTTATTGTCGATAACCAACGGTTTTTTACGCAGAGCGACGATACCGGAGATCCCTTCGCCCAATTTAATCCGGGTTTCCCGGGCGATCTTTTCGTTGATTCCCTTCGAGGCGCTGATGTATAGTTCTTTGCGTTCCTCATCAAGAAGCATCAGCGAACCGGAGTCGGCATTGGTTTGCCGCAGCATGGTGTTAAGGATGATGTTGAGCAGACGGTCCAAATCGAACGAAGCGCCCAGGACGCGGCTTATCTCGTCAAGGCTGGACAGATTAAGGGTTTTTTTTGTGTCGGTAATATTCTGCGAACGGATTTTTCCCATTATTTTTTATGACTTTTTTTTGCTGAGTTGGCGATGGTTTCACAAGCTTTTAAAATAAGCTTCATGGATTCGGAATCAAACGCGATGAAAAATTTTCCGGTTACCGAGCTCATGTGTTCGCTGAACACGGTTTCGATGAGAATTACCTGCGGTTCATCTTTACCGAACCCTCCGAAAACGGTCTTGATGACCGAGCTGGGGACTCCGTCGGTAAATTGCGGGCATGAAGGGAATACCGGTAATCGCGAAAGGGAACTCAGGGTCGATAGATACGATGAAATAACGATATTCCCGATTTCCTTTAACGAAGAAATGCCGATTTGGGTAATGATGCGTGTTTTGTTCTGGGTAACATTGCCCACCAGCAGTTCCATCAGGGTATACGCGCTTTTTTCCGAAAAAACCAGCAGGATCTGACCGTTAATCGCGCCGAGGGTTTCCATTTGGATCCCGATTATCGGCTGGTCGTCTTTATCGATGATCTTGGCGATTTGTTTGAGGGAGATGATCTCCACCGTGGGGATCTGCAGTTCGATCTTTTTAAATAAAATTTGCGCTAACGCAACTGTGGCATTGCCGGCGCATATGTTCCCGATTTCTTTGAGTACATCCAGCTGTTGTGCGGAAAACACATTTTTTTTCATGCTTACACTCCTTTATTGAAATCGTTAAGTCCTTTAATTTTAAACTATAACATAATCAAAAATTACTGTCAATAAAATTTGTTTTCAATTAAAACCGTTTATGTTATTATAAATGAAAATTTAACGTCAAATGAGGAGGGTAATGGTAAGCACATTTGCCGGGGGCAAGCATATTGAAAGTCATAAGCAACTGAGCCGGGACGCGGCGATCGAGCCGATACCGCTGCCCGTGGAAGTGGTTATTCCGTTGAGCCAGCATACCGGTACGATTTGTGAACCGCTGGTTAAAAAAGGGGACCGGGTACTGACCGGGACCAAGATCGGCCAAAGCAGCAATGTCCTGTCTAGTTGCGTGCATGCCAGTATTTCCGGGACGGTTCGCGGGATTGAACTCTGTCCGCATCCGGTTCTCGGACAGTGTCTTGCCGTGATTATCGATTCTGACGGCCGGGATGAGCACGATGCGGCAATTCAGCCCCGGAAAGCTGCGGAGCGGCTGTCAAAAGAAGAACTTCTGGCGATTATAAAGGAAGCCGGAATTGTCGGGATGGGCGGTGCCGCTTTCCCGTCCCAGGTAAAATTAAACCCGCCGAAACCGGTTGATACCCTGATCATCAATGGAGTGGAATGTGAACCGTATTTAACCTGTGATTTTCGTTTGATGCTGGAAAAAGCGAACGAAATTCTCCAAGGTATCGGGTTGCTTAAGAAAACGGTCAATGTCTCTAAAGTATTCATCGGGATAGAAGAAGACAAGCCGGAAGCTTTGCGTATGATGCGCAATAAGATAATGGAAAAGCATTATCCGTTTACCGTGTCCCCGTTAACGGCAAAATACCCCCAGGGCGCGGAAAAACAGTTGATCAAGGCAGTGATAAACCGTGAAGTTCCTCCGGGAAAACTGCCTTTTGACGCCGGGGTTATAGTCAGTAATGTCGGAACCGCCTGTGCCGTGTACGAAGCCGTATTTCTGGGAAAGCCTTTGTATGAACGGGTAGTGACGGTTACCGGCGCTACCGTGAAAAAACCGGCTAACCTTAATGTGCGGATCGGGACCCGTTTTGGGGATCTGATCCGGTATTGTCAGGGAACAACCGGTGCTGCGGGGAAGATTATCATGGGCGGGCCGATGATGGGATTGGCCCAGTTCAGCGAAGATGTCCCGGTGATCAAAGGGACCTCGGGTATTTTAGTGCTTTCCGAGGCGGAAGCGCGGCAAGAGGGGGAACATCCGTGTATTCGCTGCGGCCGCTGTGTCGATGTGTGCCCGATGGGGATGATTCCTTCGGCCTTGAGCCTGTGTGTTGAATCCGGACGCCTGGACCTGTCCTCCCGGTATAATCCGCGTGATTGTATCGAATGCGGCGCGTGCACGTATATCTGTCCGGCAAAACGCCGGATTGTCGAGAGTATCCGTTTAGTAAAGGCGGTGATGAAATGACCGAAAAACAACCGGCTCCTTTAACCGTGACCAGCTCTCCGCATATTCGTTCTCCCGAGACTACCTCGAAAATTATGTGGACTGTTTTTGTGTGCCTGATCCCATCCGGACTGGTGAGTGTGTATGTTTTCGGTTTTGGGGTGCTGGGGATCATATTGACCGCGGTTTTTGCCGCGGTGGCGACGGAATGGGCATGCTGCCGGATCCAAAGAAAAACCCCGACCATCATGGATGGAAGCGCGGTTTTGACCGGTTTGCTGCTGGCGTATAATGTACCTCCGGGGTCTCCGTTGTGGATGGTATTTCTGGGGAGTTTTATCGCGATCGCCGTCGGCAAAGCGGTGTTCGGCGGGCTCGGGTGCAATGTTTTTAATCCGGCCCTGGTCGGCCGGGTCTTTTTGATGGCGAGTTTTCCGGTGTTAATGACGCGATGGCAGGCGCCGTTCAAAGTCGACGCGGTTACCGCGCCGACACCGTTGGCTATATTTAAGGATGGGTTTAGCGGTACCAATGTTTTGGCCGGTACCGATTTAGTGCAGTATTCCTACCGTGATCTGTTTCTGGGCCTGCGCGGCGGATGTATCGGAGAGGCTTGTGTGCTGGCTTTGCTGCTTGGGGCCGGGTATCTGATGATTCGTAAATATATAACCTGGCATATCCCGTTGAGTTTTATCGGCACGGTGGGGGTGTTTACCTGGATTTTCGGCGGAAAAGGATTGTTCGGCGGGGATTTCCTGCTCCAGATTTTTTCCGGGGGGCTTATCCTGGGAGCTTTCTATATGGCCACGGATTATGTGACCGGCCCGATGACCCGGCAAGGGCAAATCCTGTTCGGTATCGGCTGCGGAATTATAACCGGGATCGTCCGGCTCTGGGGCGGATATCCGGAGGGGGTATCGTATTCGATTTTACTTATGAACGCGGTAACTCCGCTGATTGACCGGTTTATGGTGCCCCGGCGGTTTGGAGAAGAGCGATGAAAGGAATCATCTCGGCGATACTTACGTTATCCGGTTTGGGATTTTCTTTCGGGGTGCTGCTTGCCTGGGCTTCGAAAAAATTTCATGTTAAAACCGATCCCCGGGTGGAAAAGATAACCGGGCTGCTTCCGGGCATCAATTGCGGCGCCTGCGGAGAGGCCGGATGCGCGAGCCTGGCGGAATTGATTGCTGCCGATAAGGCCGATGTTCATGTGTGTGTGGCGTGTTCTCCGGAAAACCGGATAGCGATTGCCTCGGTTCTTGGCTTATCCACCGAAGGAGTCGGCCGGCGTTTAAGCCAGGCCGCGGTCATCGGCTGCGGAGGCGGTAACCGGTGTAAAAATAAATTTGCCTACCGGGGGCTGGCGGATTGCCGCGTGGCCGTTTCGGCCATGGGCGGGTATAAAGAATGCCGCTTTGCCTGTTTGGAACAGGGGACCTGTATTCAGGTTTGTCCGGTCGGCGCGATCAGCATGCAGCCGGAAGGAGTGCCTAAGGTTATTTCGGAAAAATGCATCGGATGCAAAAAATGTATCGCGGTGTGTCCGCGGCGCCTGATTATGATGGTTGACCGCGACAAAGACGTGTATATCAATTGTCATTCGCATGATAAAGGGGCTTTGATCATGAAAAAGTGCGGGGTGGGGTGTATCGCCTGCGGCAAATGCGTAAAGGCCTGTCCCTCTCAGGCAATAACCCTGATTGATAACCTCGCGGTGATCGATTACGGTAAATGTACGAATTGCAAACAATGTGTTGCGGTTTGTCCGACTAAAACCATCGCGATAAGATGAAGAAAAAAAACATTTCCATCCCGCTTGCCGGCAATGATTTTCTGGTAGAGCGGCTGTCTTTTTCCTCCGGGTTGTCCCTTATTTTAGATAACGATGAACTGATCAAGGTCGAAAAAAGCACCAATAAGCATATTTTCGGTCTGGCCGTCGATTTGGGTACGACTTCGATCTGTGCGAGTTTGTGCAACCTGGAAAATCGGGAAGAGCTTGCCGCGGCAACGGTGGCCAACAGCCAGGCCGTTTACGGTATCGATTTGCATAGCCGGATTGCCAGCGCCGGCAAGTCGAGAAAGAACCAGGAACTGTTACGCGAAGCCGCGGTCAATTCGGTCAACCAGGCGATCGAAGAATGCATCCTTAAATCCGGCGTGGAGAAAACGCGTATTTACGCGATGGTGGTGGTGGGAAATCCGGTCATGCACCATCTGCTGTTTCAAATTCCTTTGCCGGACAATCACCCCTCGGCCAGCTGCCGGAAACTGTATCAGGCTAAAGCGGGAATCCTGGGCCTGGAAATGAACCCGGACGGCAATGTGCGCTTTCTTCCCGGGATAGACGATTTTGTCGGGTCCGATGTTTTGGCCACGATGGTCGGCCTGCAGATACCGGACAGCAATGATATTACCATCGCGGTTGATGTCGGATTTAACGGTAAGATCGTTATCGGTTCAGCGAAAAAAAACGTGGTCGCCACTACCGCGGTTTCCTCGTCTCTTGAGGGCCAGCTTATTACCAGCGGAATGGTTGCCCGGCCCGGGGCGATAGAATGGGTCCGGATCGAAAAGGGAAAGGTTAACTTGCTGACCATCGGACATATCCGTCCGCAGGGTATCTGCGGGAGCGGCCTTATTGACGCCTTAAGTGAACTGGTTAGAGAGGGCCGGGTCAGCGCCGACGGAACCCTCTCCGGCGGTGATTTTGTGCTTTATGAAGATAAAAAAATACGTATTGTCATGACTCAGGACGATGTAAAGAAAATACAGGCAAGTAAGGCGGCCATCCATGCCGGCATCGAATTATTGATGAAAAAACTCAATGTCGCCGCGCGCGATATCAAACAGGTGTTTCTTTCCGGAGCTTTAGGCAGTTATTTGAATACGGAAAACATCCTGCGTATCGGGCTTATTCCGGCCGGGTTTAAAGATAAAATCAGCTTTGTCGGTAATGCCGCTTTTGCCGGGGCTAAACAAGCGCTGCTTTCAAGTAAGGAATGTGCGCGCATGATCGACCTGGCCGGGGATGTTCAGCATGTGCCGTTATCCTCGGATAAAAAATTTCAAAAGTATTTTACGCAAGCGCTGCCCTTTTCTTACCAATAAAGACCGAAGTCCGAGGGAGATCGTCCCGCCAGCAAGCAGCGAGACCAGGCTGAAGGATGCAAAAACTAAAAGGCAGAAAAGGTAAGCGGTAGCGATGCCGTAGTCTGTTTAGCTTTTATTTCCAACATCGATAAACTTTAAGTAACTTGAATAAAGTGAGTGACCGGTATCGGTTATGGCAAGGTAAAAGTAATTACTATGAAAATAAGAAATAAACGAACGAAGCGGGTCGTGGTAGCCATGAGCGGAGGGGTTGATTCCGCGATGGCGGCGTATTATCTGCGGAACAGCGGGCATGAAGTCAGCGGTGTTACCCTGCGGGTTTGTGAGAATTCCGGGCATATCGACCGCGCGCGCGCGATCGCGGAATTGTTGGATATCCCGCTTAAGGTTGTCGATGTGCGCGGCCAATTTTCCGAAAAAGTGATTGATTTTTTCTGCGCGGAATACCTTGCCGGGCGCACTCCGAATCCCTGCCTGCGTTGTAACCGGTTTATAAAATTCGGCATGCTTATGGATAGCGTTTGCGCGAACGGTGATTATTTCGCCACCGGCCATTATGCGAAAGTGAGTTATGATTCCCGCCGCCGTGTTTTTGAATTGCGCCGGGGCGTTGACCAGCGCAAAGACCAGTCGTATGTTTTGTATATGCTCAACCAACGCCGGCTGCGTCGTTTGCTCCTGCCTTTGGGAGAGTATACCAAAGACGAAATTTGCCGTCAGGCCGGGAAGCTGCGTTTGCCGGTAAAAGAGAGTGATGAGAGCCAGGATATCTGTTTTATCCCCAATGGCGACTATGCGGGTTTTATCATGAACCGGATGCCCCAATGCGGCGGCGCACCCGGGCCGGTCAGGGGTGACGGCATTACCTTAAACGCTACGCATAAGGGGGCGATTTATTATACGATCGGACAACGCAAAGGATTGGGTATCGCGTATACTCAGCCGCTTTTTGTTACTAAAATCGATATTAAAAAGAATACTGTTTTCGTCGGTCCGGAAGAACGGTTGTATGCGAAAAAATTTGATGTACGCCAGGTTTCGTTCACCCATCCCTGTTTGCGGAAAAAAGAGTTTATTTCCCAGGTGAAGATCCGCTATCACCATGCTCCGGCGGAAGCGCTGGTCCGATATATCCGCCCGGGAACCTGGCGGGTTAATTTCCGGCAAGCGCAGAAAGCGATTACCCCCGGTCAAGCCGCCGTATTTTATCATCAGGATATGGTGATCGGGGGAGGGATCATAGCGAAAGTTGTATAGCGGATAGTCTGCCAAGCTTCGGCCGAGATGTTTCCTGTGGCGAGATCGCGCCGGGTTTCCCGGCGGATGAATAACGATTAAAAAAACAGAAGCTGGCCACGCGATGTTCCACCGCTGAGATTATCGCAGGAACTCATACGGATCGGATTTGGGTTTAGGTTTTTCGCCTTCCAGGTGCAGGGTGTTTTTAGGCGGAGTTTTTGCTTTTCCCCGAGGCTGCCAGTAGAGCATATCGAATTTTTTCAATTTTTCTTCCCAGCGAATCTTGAAATGGCCCCCATTCGGCAGGTAGCATTCATACTCATGTCCTTCATAAATGAGCATGAACAGGGTAATCGCCGCAATCAACAAAAACATGAAAAAAACAAAAAATTTCCAATCGCTCATTATTTGTCAAGCTTGTTTTCAACCACAATCAAGAGGCAGCTCCTGATCTCTCTGTTTCCGGAATATATTTAATGGTGCCGAAGGAGAGATTCGCCTCCTACGTTCGTCACGTCGTGTGACTCACTGCGTAGGCTCCCCTCAGTCACTATAGTTGCAGTCCTGCAACTATGCGCTCCCATGAGGTCGCGCCGTTTCTTCGCTTCGAATCTCTCTATTCCCGGAATATATTTAATGGTGCCGAAGGAGAGATTCGAACTCTCAAGGCCTTGCGACCAATGGTTTTTGAGACCATCGTGTATGCCATTCCACCACTTCGGCGATTGTGTGCCTGAAAATCATCAATCCGCTTAGCGTTGCAGGGGAGGATTTTTCCCGTCAAAGCGCAGTTTTGAACGCGGCGGTCCTAAAATAATAGACCATATTATACCTTCTTTTATACTGCTTTGCAAGGAGGAAGGTGGTTTTTCTTCAAAGTAATCCCGGGCCGGAGCGTCTGGAGCGGCGGAAGGCTGGCGGATAATCTCCGTCGTGATAACCTTAGGCTCATTGATCCCGTTTTTTAACGCCAGCAGTTTTTTCCTGCGCAGTTCCAGTTTTTTTTCATAGCTCAATGCCGGTTTTTTTAGCGGCGGCGTCCCGGGAGCGCCGGGAAAGTAGCCCTCTTCATCCGTGCGTTCCGCTTGCGGGTTCCGGGAGGGCAGCGGAGAGCTGTCCTCCGGGAAATCCGGGATTTTTTCTTCCCAATGCCCCTGTTTTTTTAAAGCGGAAATTATCCAGACCGCCAGGATTATGAGATAAAATAACAATTTCATTATGGTAACCTGTGATTGCGTTTTGTTGTTTTACTCGGATTTATTTTCTTTTTCTTTACCCTTATCCATACCGCCGATTTGTTCGCGCATGTTTGTATCGGCTTGAATGTTTTTCATGTTGTAATAATCCATAACCCCAAGTTTTCCTTCCCGGAATGCCTGGGCAATGGCTTTGGGTACTTCGGATTCAGCTTCAACCACCCGGGCGCGCATTTCCTGGGTGCGGGCTTTCATTTCCTGTTCCTGGGCCACGGCCATTGCCCGGCGGGTTTCCGCGCGGGCCTGGGCAACCTTTAGGTCGGCGTCGGCCTGGTCGGTCTGTAATTGCGCGCCGACATTTCTCCCGATGTCGACATCGGCGATATCGATGGACAGGATTTCAAAGGCGGTACCGGCGTCAAGCCCGCGTTCCAATACATTTTTCGAGATCTTGTCCGGATTTTCCAAAACCGCTTTATACGTATCCGCCGATCCGATGGTGGTAACAATCCCTTCTCCGACGCGGGCGATGATGGTGTCTTCGATTGCGCCGCCGACGAGCCGTTCGATATTAGCGCGTACGGTGACGCGGGCTTTTACTTTTACTTCGATGCCGTCTTTTGCTACGGCGGAGAGAAGCCCGGTTTTAGGGGCATCGATTACTTTGGGGTTAACCGAGGTTTTAACCGCCTCCAGGACATCCCGTCCGGCTAAATCAATAGCGCAGGCTTTTTCGAATTTTAAGTCCAGGTTCGCTTTGTCTGCGGAAATAAGCGCTTTGACGACGCGGATGACATCGCCGCCGGCCAGATAATGCGCTTCCAGCGCGTCCGGATTTACGATCAGCCCGGCTTTATGGACCATGATGATGGAGGGAACGATGACAAAAGGGTCGACGTTACGCAGGCGCATGCCCAGCAGGGAGAATAACGAGATTCTTACTCCCGATGCGATGGCCGCGATCCACAGGCGCACGGGAATGAAATAAGAGAACAAAAATAAAAACCCAATGACGAAAATCACCGATAAAACTAACGGCATACGCTCCTCCTTCTGTTTGATATCATTTCGGTTAACGTTATGTGTTTTCTGTGGACTGTGGTCCGTGGTCTGAGGACATCTTTCTTACGATGATTCTATTTCCGTCAATTTGATGCACGATTATTGCACTGTCTTTTTCAATGAATTCTCCATCGGTGACTACATCGTAGCGCTGGTTTTCGATAAGCGCCGTGCCGCTTGGCCGCAGCATGGTCAGGCTTTTTCCGCTGTGATTGAGCAGGTGTTCGTACCCGCCCCTGCCGGCGTGGTATCCCTTGCTTTTTTCCTCGGTTTTTGATAGCCGGATTTTTTGCCAAACCGGGGTGCGGGGGAGAATTTTAACGGCGATAATAGTGATAATAATACTGCTGAAAGTAACGATGACCCCGGCGATCGGGCTCAAGGTGGTAAATGCCTGATAACAGGCAAAGGCCAGGGTGATGAGCGCCAAAACCCCGGCGAACCCGAATCCGGG
>JAQULA010000021.1 GCA_028718845.1 Candidatus Omnitrophota bacterium | reverse complement strand
TTTAAAGAGGGATACGAAGACAGGGGGAAGTAGGGGCCAATAATCGCCTTAGGGGATAAGGCGATTCTTATCTTCGTATCCCACTTTAAAACTTAACTTATTTAAAGCTCTTTTAAAATTGTTTTATTTACGCCCCAAGCAGAAACCCCATTCCCCCCCCATTTTTACTTAACTTCTTATTGGTAATAGAATTGTACCACATTCCTTCCAACATTTCAATACCAAGCAATATTTTATTACCCCTCAAATAGCGGCCTCTACCACATGGCTCATACGTCGTTCCGGAGTGCGCAAATGAATTATATTCCCAGGATAATTATCTTGTTCGCTATTCACCGCATCATCCGGTTCTTCGGATTGATATTCCGGAGAGGGGTGCAGACGGGTATCACATTCCAGCAAATAACGCAGAAAATTTCTCCCCCCCATTTCTTGTGGTTTTATGCGCGTGTTGGTCAGGCGTATCGTGTTAAAATTAATCCGATTCCGATGCCCGCTATAAGTAATCGTATCCTCGCCATCCGCAAGCATCGCGATTTCTTTGGTGGTAAAATCATGACGATTAAGCATCCCCCCGGTCAGGGCATTCTCCGTATCCAGATAAGTAACGTATCTTCTTCCGTCCTGCACCCGGATAAAACCGTAATACTCATTTCCTAAAATCGTAACTAAAACAATATCGCCGGTCTCCAATTCATTGAATTCCCGCAGCCGCGCTTTCCCGTTTATTCTCGGTTTTATCCAGTCGAATTCATATTTTCCTTCCTTAAGCATATTAAACCGGTCATGAATGCGCCGGGCCTGATCCAAAAGATCCCGCTCCAATTGGGCTTCTTCAATACTTATAACCGAGATGCGGTTGTTTTTTACCAAGGGCAAAGCACGAATGGCACCCCGTATGTTCAATAAGTCCTGGCCATCGGCAATGACAATCGCGCCGATTTTTGCAAAATGCAGCAAAATCCCGTAATCCGGATACCGGCTCGTTGCCGGCACGGTAAACCGAAATACTTTTCCTAATGACGCCTCATCATTGACATAAACCACCTTACCCTCCAGCTCGATATCACTGGGTAAAGACAGCCATACGCGGTAATCTTTGAAGAAAAACCCCTGCATACCCGAATCATCCAACATCTTTCGGGTAACAATCCGATCCCGGAAAAATATTCCATCATCGCCGAAATTGATAAAATGATACGGCAGCATCCGTTGATCTAATATTGTGGACATATCCTTCATCGCCTGTTCATCGATCGCCTCGCTTACCCCATAATAATACTTCGGAAGGGCAACCCGTTTTCCCCTTTTTATTTCCTTGAGATAGGTGTAATAACGATTAAGGATAGACCGATATTGCATATTTTCCGGATGGGCCGACCTAGCAAGCTTGGCCAGGCGGATAACTTCACTGACAATCCTTCTTTGCTGGGTCGCATATAATGGCTCCGCCGAAGAAACCGACGCATTACGCAGCGCCTCAATGGCCTTGGCCACCGTTGCCTTCGGCAGTCGCTGAGAACTTGCCGCCGCTTGCTTAAAAATACTGCTGCCGGCGACAATAACATTCGCCCCGGCCCGCGTTGCCCGCCAGGCATAGTATCGGGTTATCCCGCCGTCAACACTGATTTTAACGGGATACCTGTGCCTGTCGATATAAGCACGCAGCTGGTTTATCTTTTCAAGCATCCCCGGTAAAAATTCCTGCCCCCCCTCTCCGGGAGAAACCGTCATAATCAGAACAAAATCAATCTGGTTCAGGAATGGATAAATCTCGCTCAGCGCAGTTTCCGGACGAATCGAAATACCCACTTGTACTTTCCGCTCATGTTTCGCCGCGCACGCTCGAATCGCCGCGATCACCGACGCCGTATCCTGATGCTTTGCCTTAACGGCCTCGTAATGAAACGTTAGGATATCCGCCCCGGCTTCGATAAAATCACCGATCAGCCCCTCCGAAACATCGGATACCATTAAATGCGCATCAAAAAGAGGCCTTCTTTTGGCTTTTTCCTGATCGGCATAATCAAAAATCGAGCCATAATCCACCTCCCGGAGAACACGCATCATCGCCAATCCATCGACCCGGTTGCTCACGAAATTTCCATCCATATGATCGATGTGGTAATATTCCAATCCGGCTCGCCAAGCTTCACGTGACATCATCGGTAAGTCAGCCGGGTTGACATCGAGCAAAGAAGCGGAAACCGCCGGAACGTTTAATATTTTGCGTTCTTTCGGCCAGGAAATGATCCGTTGCTCAGACCGGACCGTCTGGGCCTGCGAAAACTGGCCTCGTACATCAGCTTGACTCAGATTAATTTCCGGAGAAAGTGTGGATGCCTCAACCGGCAACGAGAAAGCGGTTGAAGCATTACCGATAAGAAGCCATTGGATAAGAATACTTGCTATAATGCGCTGCATAATCGAGAATACACCTCTTTACGCTCTGCCCGGTTCCCCGGGCCTGTTTAAAAGTGATAAAGTATACCATAAGCGATGAACGTTTACAAGATAGCGGACAAAAAATTTAGTATTTATAACAATTTGAAAACAAAATGGTTATAAAAAAGAATTGGGGATACGAAGTTTGGGGGAAGTAGGGGTCTTCTTAACGCCTTATAAAAATAAGGACGTTTAACTTCGTATCCCCAAAAAATTATTTCCGGGGATCAAACCAGATCATATATACTTAGTCTAAGATAGTGGGAAAGTATAGCATAGGTTTTTTGAAATTGCAATAGGCAGGCAAATCAGCTTAAAATAAAATCCTCGCACCCGGGTTATACCCGAAAGACGCCGGCTTAGAAATCGCGCAGTTCCCGTCGAATAAAAAATCCCTGGGTAACCGGGTCAAGAAACATTCTCAGAAAATAATTCACATCTCTAACAAAGCGGCGAGGCACATAAACCATGTCATCGGATTCCAATATCACGTTATCGCTGACATCGGCCTTAGTAAGCGCTTTGGTCAGGTCCAGACGCCGGGGGACCGGTTTGGCAAATCCGCCTCGAACCAGCATAACGCTTGCTCCGACAGCATCTTCCGTAAACCCACCGGCCATGCCGATCGCTTCCAGGATCGTATTTCTTCCACTTACGGAATAAACCCCCGGGCTGCGTACCTGACCCAGGATAACCACTCTCCGGCCGGCGATCGTTTTCATGGAAATGGAAACTTGAGGGTTTTTAATATATTCTTTAAGTTTTTCGGTCAGCGTTTCCCGGAACGCCTGGATGGTTGTACCGACGGCAACAACATCTCCCACCAGCGGAAAGGAAACCATGCCGTCCGGACGCACAATCGCTTCGGTATCCAGATCGGGGTTCTGCCAAACTTTAATAAGCAGAAGGTCTCCGTTACTGATAAAATATTCCGGGGGCTGAGGCGCGGTCCCGGGTGCCGATACCGCGGACGGGGCCATTTTTCCTTCCCCGGCGGTTGAAATCGCTTGGTTGAACTCCTGTTGGGCTTCTTTATACTTACCCTGGTGATACAGCAGCAATCCCCGCTTATAATACTGATCGCTTTCCTGCTCTTTCATCGCTATCGCCTTAGCGAATTCTTGTTCCGCTTCTTTATAGCGGCCCTGTTCGTAAAGAGCGACCCCGCGCTGATAATACTGCTCCTTCTCCGTTTTTGTCGCGTTCAATGCTTCCTGAAACTTGTTTTCCGCTTCCGAATACCTTCCCTGCTGATAGAGAAGCAATCCCTGGTTATAATAATCATCGATGGTTTGCTGTCCATAAGCATCCGAGCCGATACCGGACAACAAAACCACACCCAAAAAACCAATTATTATCGATTGAATCCACCGCAATTGTTTATCCTTAACGCCGCTTCTTGTTTTTTTATTTTTACTCGTCACGTGCAGCTCATAACTTATCACTGCTTTCGCCGTTGACGGTATTATTGCGCGCTGTTTCCCTGCTCCAAGGCCGCTTTTTCTTCCCGCAAAGTGACAATTTCCTCCGCCATCACTACTTTTTCACTCTCACTGCGTTCTAAATCGCGGGTAACAATCTCCAGCTTCGCTTTCATGCCCCGGTTCTCTTCGTTCCGGGACTTCAGATCATCACTTAGTTTATTCAATTTCTCTTCAAGCAATTTTTTATTGTTTTGCAGGGTTTCCAACTGCTGCCACATCGAATCCGTGGTCGTAGATTGCGCCGTTGTTTCAATTTGCATTGAACCCAGCTTTTCCTGCAGCTGGGCCAATTCAGCGGTCAGCCTTTCCCGTTCCTGTTTTGCCGCGGCAAGCTCATTCTGCCAATTTTGCTGCTGGGCTTCTTTTTCGGCCAAAACCGTTTCCAGCCGGGTCAACTTTTCTTCCAACGTCCCGACAATATTACTGCTTTGCGCCGCGGTAAGTTTTTCTTTTTCCAACTGCACATTTTTCTCCACTAAAACCATGTTTTCCCGCGCCGCGGCGCCCGCGTTCGCTTTGGCCTGAGCACAATCATTTTCCAGCCGGGCGGCAATATCCCGCGCGCCGACCAATTCTGCGTCCTTGGTGCGCAGCAAAGATTCCAACTCCGTTATTCTTATCCGCATTTTTTCCTGTTCGCTCTGCAACACGGCATATTGCTGCTGCCATTCACCGCCGGCAGCCGACTGCTGCGCAGACTTCTGCCGCATTGTCTCCATATCTTTACGCAACGCAGTCAGTTCTTGCAAAGAACTTTCACGCGCTTTTATCGCATCATTTACCTGCGCTTGCGCCTGCTGCAGCTGTTTGTTTTTTTCCGCCAATTGCATCAGGACATCATTGATGTTTTTTTCACTTTCGCCAAAAGCCGCTAATCTATTCTTAAGCTCACTCAGTTCCGCGGTTAAATTTTGGTTGTTACTCCCTAATAGTTGATTTTCTTTGGCCAGCTTTTCCGCGTCCGCTTTCCGCTGAATGGCGTCTTTGTTTACGCGTTCGGACTCGGCCTGCGCCGCCTTAAGTT
This sequence comes from Candidatus Omnitrophota bacterium, assembly GCA_028718845.1. GTDB lineage: Bacteria > Omnitrophota > Gorgyraeia > B26-G9 > B26-G9 > JAQULA01. The sequence goes on along the minus strand of JAQULA010000021.1, from coordinate 9,768 downwards.
CTTTCTCCCTGGCCTTGAGCTCGTCCTGCAGCTTCTTAAGCTCCTTGTTCGCCTCCGGCGCCCTGGACTTATCGGCCTGCGCCGCTTCCAGCTGCTTGCGTACCCCGGACAGCTCCTTCACCAGCGCTTCTTTGCCCGCGCTTGCCTCGGACAGTTGTTTCTCCGCCTGCGCCAGTTTCTTCTCCGCTTCCCCGACAGCCCCTGCCGACTTATTTATATCTCTGACCGACTGCTCAAGCTCTTTGTTCTTCGCAGCCAACTCCTGAACCTGCTTTGACAGCTTTTCCGCGTCCGCTTTCTGCTGAACGGCGTCTTTGTTTACGCGTTCGGACTCGGCCTGCGCCGCCTTAAGTTCTTTCTCCCTGGCCTTGAGCTCGTCCTGCAGCTTCTTAAGCTCCTTGTTCGCCTCCGGCGCCCTGGACTTATCGGCCTGCGCCGCTTCCAGCTGCTTGCGTACCCCGGACAGCTCCTTCACCAGCGCTTCTTTGCCCGCGCTTGCCTCGGACAGTTGTTTCTCCGCCTGCGCCAGTTTCTTCTCCGCTTCCCCGACAGCCCCTGCCGACTTATTTATATCTCTGACCGACTGCTCAAGCTCTTTGTTCTTCGCAGCCAACTCCTGAACCTGCTTTGACAGCTTTTCCGCGTCCGCTTTCTGCTGAACGGCGTCTTTGTTTACGCGTTCGGACTCGGCCTGCGCCGCCTTAAGTTCTTTCTCCCTGGCCTTGAGCTCGTCCTGCGACTTCTTAAGCTCCGCCTGTACCCCGGCATACTGCTTCTCAAGCTCTTTGTTCGCTTCCGGCGCTGCGGTTTGTTTTTCCCGCAACAAACCGTCTCTCTCTTTTATCACAGCCGCCAGCTGATTATTCAAGCTTTGCAATTGTAAACCCTTTGTTTCCGATTCCTGCTTATATTGTTCCACGTCTTTCTGCAGACCGGTCAACGCCCCGCCATTGTTGATCAATGCCTCGTGCTGTTTTTCCAATGCCTGCTTGATCCTATCCAGCAGCAGCGCTTCTTGCTGAAGTTTTTCTTTTTCTTTATTACTATCGGCCAGGTCGTTTTTCATGTCCCCGAGCTGTTTTTCCAAATCGGCTATTTTCTTATTCTGGGCATCGCGCTCAACCGCGGCTTCGTCAAGTTTTGACTGCATAGACGCTGCTTCCACTTTTACCGCGTCATAATACTGGATCTTTTCTTTTATCAAAACCGCTTTCGCTTCTTCTTCTTTTTTCCCGAATAATTCGCGCAAATTGGGGAATTTCTTTTCCGCCAGCTCCTGTTTCACTTCCACGCTCTTGCGTTGATAAAGATCGACGAGCTCTCCCTTAATCATCTCCAGTTCATCGGCAACGCTCTGTTTTTCTTTTGCCTGTTTATCCAATTGCTGCCGCAGCGCCGCCATCTGCGAATCTTTTTCCTTCACCGTTCCTTGTAATTGTTCTATTTTCTGGTTAAGTTCCGCCGGGAACGGGGTTTTTGTGTTTAATTTCTTATTGGCTTTTTCCAGATTGTCGCTGAGTTTTTTCTTTTCCCGGTCGGAATTCTTAAGCTCTTTTTCCAATGCCTTGTTCTGCTTCTCCAAAGCGGCTTTTTCTTCCCGCAATTGCTTTATCGCATCGTTAGTGTCCAACGGCGTCGACACCGGCGCTTCCGGTTTTAACGATACCGGCTGGGCCCCGTTCCCCAGAAACTGGCGGGCTTTTTCAAACGCTTCCTGGGCCTCTTTATATTTGCCCTCGTTATAAAATTTTTGCCCGGCCTGGTAATTATCTTCAAAATCTCCGCCGCGTGCCGATGCCTCAAACAACAGTCCCGACACCAACACAATGGCGGCAACCGCAACGGCATTCGCTTCTCGTATAATTGTTCGCCTGCTCACAGTATCCTCCCCTGGAACTAATTATTTCCCCAACAGTATTTCGACTTGTTTTTTTAATTCTTCCGCTTTCCGCTTATCTTCGTTTTCCGCGGTAGTCGGCGTTGACGAAGAACGCAAAGACATATCCTGCTGCAAAGAGATATTCAATTTAGTGGCCCGGGTAAGGTCATCCATGGACTTCCGGTAACGTTCCTGCATATCCGCTAAATCCTGCTGTTTGGTCTTTTGCTCCATTTGCAGCAGCGCGACATCGCTCTTTAATCCGAGGATCTCTTTATTTTTATCGATAAGCTCCAGTTCTTTCCGCGACAAAAGCTCCCGGGTTTGCATCAATTGATCTCTAAGATTAGTGTACAGCGTATTGACGTTGCCGAATTCTTTTTCCTGATACTGCAACCGTTCTTCAAGCGCCGTTTTTGCCGTACTCAACACGGCCAACGCCGAGTCTTTTTCTTTAGCCTCTTTTTCTTTCTTCTCCAGCGCATCGCTAAGCATCCGGATCCGGTCCTGAAGCAGACGGTAGTCCCCGGATTGGCTGTTTTGCGCCGCCATCTCCGGCCGGCCGCCCTGCAATTCATCCTCCAAAGACTTGATCTTCTGTTTCGCCGTCTCCAATTCAATCTCTTTGCTCATCAGTAATTCGGTAAATTTCACCACCTGCGCCTTGGCGGTATCGTATAAGGCATACGCTTTATTCAATTTATCCTGCATCGCCGCGGAGCTTGATGAATTCGCAACCCCGACCTCGGTAACCGCGGCCTGGATTTCCGGGATGTTGTTATCCTGCTGGCGCAAATCGGCGATTATTTTTTCCTGGTTGTTCAGCGATCCCCTCAACTGTTCGAGCTGCTTAAGCAGTTCCGCTTTTTCCCGCTCCAATGCATCAACCGTACTCAGCTTAGTCTTAAGATCATCGAGTTCTTTTTGCAATGCCGCTTTTTCATTATCGGCCCCGGATTCCCGGTCAAGCTGGGCTTTCACCCGGCGCAGCGCCTGGACCTCATCCTGCAACGCCCGGGATTGCGATTCTTTTTCGCTCAATGCCTGTTTCAATTCAGCTATTTTTTTCCCGGCGGCGGATTTATCGCCGTATTTTTTTTCAAAACTTTCCCGGGTTTCCTGCGCCTGCGCCTTAAACAGGTCCCGTTCTTTTTCCAAACCGCTTATTTTCTTTTCAAGGATTTTTTTATCGCTATTGGAGCGAACCGCATCTTTCGAAATTTTTTGCAGGTCCAGCTGCAGTGCGGCAATAGTCTTTTCTCTCGACATCAAGGTTTCTTCCAATTTGGTTATTTTTACCTGCAGCGAACGGGACGCCTTATCGTTTTTGACCCGGTCAAGTTCCAGCTTAACCGCTTTAAGCGTTTCCAGTGTTTTGGTAAACTCCGCGGTAATGTTCTGCAGCCGGGCCGACAACGATAAATTGGTTTGTTTTAATTCCGCTTTTTCTTTTTCGCTTTGCTTAAAGGTATTGTCCAGCGAGTTTAATTTCCCCAGATTGACGGAATATAATTCCTTTATTTTACGGGTATCTTCCAACTCCGCCAATTCTTTCCTCAGCATCGTCAGGGTGACTTCCCGCGCTTGTTGTGTTTTTTGCTCATTTTCCAGCTGCTGCACAAGCCGGTTCTTTTCCATAGACAGCGCGTAATTTTCATCTTGGAGTACCGCCGCCTTCTGCTTGGCAAAAAAAAGCCGTGACAGCAGATATCCGCTGCCGCCGATAAGCACCACAACAACAAAAATTGTAATAACCTGTTTCAGGTTCCCCATAGCCCGCTACCGTTTCAGTGCTGATTCTTCAAAACAATCCTGGATATAAACCGAAAAATTGCCCCCTAAATCGATATACTTACGCTCCGACAGGGTTTGCCCCTGGGTATTATGGGTGATCTCAACCACCGGACGTAAAGGCATCCGGCTGTTTTGATGGATAACAACGCCGATTTCGCGCGTACTAAGTTTCACCGCCGTGGTTACCGGGAATACACCGGTAACATCCAGTAATGTTTTAATGAACGAATACTCGAAAACCTGTTTCATCGCCAAAAGCTGCTTAACCGTTTCCAGGCAACTCATCTTCTCCCGGTACGGACGCTGATGGAGCAGTGCTTCGTAAACATCGGCCAATCCGACCAGTTTGGCATGATTGTTAATCTCCGGCCCCGGGAGATTGTACGGATATCCGCTGCCGTCCACCCGTTCATGTTCCTGCGCCACTACTTCGAGGATACCCACATCAAGATCCGGCCCATAGCATTTCAGGCGCTCCTTGGCCGTCACCGGATGCTTTTTAATGTCATTGTATTCGCTCGTGCTTAACCGGCGCGGCTGACTAATGATATCCATATAATACGCCAGCCCGATATCATGCAAAAAAGCGGCCAGGGTTAACTGCCGGATACGCGCCTGACTATAATGCAAAGCGTTTCCCAAACTTGCGCACAGCACCGCAACGTTCACCGAATGCTGATATAAATAACCTTGCTCGGTGAAATAATCACCAAAAAAAAGCCGCATCAGTTGATCTTCGTCGCGCTGGAGCGAAGCAATAAGAGCATCGATATTTTGTTTTATCGCCGGCAATAAAACCGCACTCTCCGCCGCCGGATCCATCACCTGCCGGGCCAGCGCTATCGCCTGTTCGTAGGTATCGCGTATCGCGCGATCGGGAACAACCTGCCATGGTGTTTTCCCCGGCGCTGCGGCAACCGGCGCTGACGGCTGCTGCGGGGCCGCATTGACAACCGGCATGTCGGGAATAGACGGATTTTCAGCCGGTGCCGGAGGCGAAACACGCTCCGCATTACCGGCAACACTTTTATCGGCGGATTTTTCCTGCCGCCTGGCTTTTTTTAAAATATCCGATATTTTCAACATGCGCGCTCTGCAATGCGGTTATTCCGGAGCCTGCACCGGAAATTCCGTTACTGTGCAATAATTGATTTTTCGCTACAGACAAACGAGTAATCTTCCGACTCTCCGGCCGCTTTTTGCTTGCTGACGACTCCGCGCATGGATTTCATATCCGACGATATTTCCCCGCGCCAGAACACCAGTTGCCCGTTTTCGGCGGTCTGCATCGTCTCCCACACCATTGAACCGTCTTCTTGAACACTCAGGGTATAATTTGTCGCGGCAAAACCTTGCTTCGCGTATGTTTCCGACGAAAACCGATTATCCTTGAACAGCAGCGTGTCTTTATGTTTTTTCCCTTCCCCGCTCATTGCCAATAATTCCGCGGGCCATTGGGAGTTGTTTAACTGCGCGCGTTTTTGCTCCCGCATCGCTCTTTGCTTCTCCTGGTCGGGAGAAAGAGCCGCCTGGGTCTTGGCCTTTTCCGGGGTTTTCGCCGGGGCCGCCGTTGTTGTTTGTTTCTTCTCCGGCGCGATTGCCGTCTGAGCCGCCTCCGTCGAATCCGCTTTTATTTCCTGCGTTGTTTGTTCCGTCGCGGCTTTTGCTTTCTTTTTCCCGAACAACGCGTAACAATCACTCACCCCAACAGCATAAACCACAACCAACGCCACTAATGCAATTCCGAGCCTGTTCATGTTCTCCTCCTTATGGTAACGTTGTTATTAAACTATTTTGAAACCGTTTTTCCTTCCCAGGTTTGCCATGTCAGTATATACTTTTTGGCCCAATCAATATCTTTATCCTCCTTTTTAGCTAATAGCAGATACTTTTGAAAATTTTCTATCGCTTTCGGACGGTCGACATAAAACTCGGCATAGATATACCCCAAATTAAAATAGGCCTGGGCATCTTCGGGGTTAAGCTCTATCGCTTTTTCAAACTCGGCCACCGCCCGCGTGTATTCTTTGTTTTTGGTGTAGAAAACCCCCAGATTGTAATGCATCAACGCCGTGCGTTTGAGCAGTATTTTATTCTCCCGGGCGATTTCGGCATATTCGCGCGGCAGATTGGCCAGTTTTTTCTCCAGGGTTTTATTTTGAACCAGCGCTTTTTTATATTTAACATTCGCTTCTTTGACCTGCCCCCGCAGCACTTCTACCGTTGCCTGCGCTTTGGCCAGATCATCAACCGCTTTTTCCAGTTTATTTTTTGCCTGTTCGGTGTTTTGCTCGAGACGGGCAATGGCACCTTTCTGGTCCTGAATGGTTTTCTTCAAATCGCTAATCACGATATACCCGGCCTTTGATTCGGCCAGGGTCGCCCGCAAAGCATCCCGGTCTTCCTGGATTCGGGAGTTTTCCATCTGGATTGAATCCATCTTTCCGGAAACTATCGAATTATCATTCTGTAATTGCGTGACCCGGTTTTTCAACGACTGCCGTTCCAGCTCCCACTGCGCCCGTTCGTTTTCCATCGTTGCCAGCTGTTGTTTGGCCGCCATGATCTCTTTCTTCTGCTTTAGAAGAATTTCCATCTGCTTACGCAGGTTGTCGCGATCCTTGGTCACCGAATCTAATTCGGCCTTGAGCTTAGCATAATCATCGGCCTGATTCACAACCGATTGCCCCGGGCCGGATTCCTGTCCAAAACTCACGGCCGGAACCAAAAGCATCATCAGCGCATAACAGAATAGTTTTGTCCGTTTCACGTTATTCATCCTTTAGTGGCTTAACCGCCGGATGGTATTCCTCTTCGCCGGCTTTAAATTCCGGATAATCCTGATACATCTTTTCCTGCGCGGCATGATCCTGCTTCTCATATGCCGATAAGTCCGATTCCTCGGTTATCGCGTTATAATCCTGATAAGCCTTTTCCGGCTGTTTCCCGGGGTCGGCCACGTCTCCGGTAACCAGGGCGTCGCCTTCGATCACATGAGCCGTGATCATGATCAATAACTCACTGCGCGAGGTTTCGTTGGTCTCGGATTTAAACAACATCCCGATCAAAGGAAGTTTGTTCAACAACGGAAAATGCTGGGAATCTTTCGATACTTCCTCCCGGCGCAGCCCGCCGATAGCCACCGTTGCCCCGTCCTTGACCATAACTGTCGTTTCCGCGGTCGATGTATCGATGATGGGGATTTTATTGTTTTGCGACGTAGTCAGGGAACCGATAACACTGCTGATTTCCGGCTTTATTTTTAACGTTACATACCCTTGATCGTTGATTATCGGAGTTACATGCAATTGCAAACCGACGTCCAAAAAGGTCACTTCCTCGGACACCGTCGTGGTCGTCTGTCCGGCAGTCGTGGTTGTGGTGATATAAGCCTGCCGTTCTCCGACATGAATACGCGCTTCCTGGTTATTGGTCACCGCCAGTTTCGGATTGGACAGAATTTTCACATCCCCCAGAGTTTGAAGATAATTGACCAGCACGTCAAAATCATTGTTCCCGACCACCCCGATATGCATCTGCTCGGTCCCCACTGAGGGCGTGCCTGCTGAAAAATTAGAGGTTGTTCCGCTGAACGGATACGACCCCACATACCCGGTATCTTCCAAAACCTGCTGCCGGGAACGCCAGGTACTGGTCGTCGATGAAACCGAACTAAGCGGATACGAACCGAGATAGCTTGTGCCGCTCTCATTTTGCGCCAATTCAAACAACCCTTCCCACTGCACGCCCTCGCTGAGGCTGTTGGTCAGTTTTACCTGAATGATCCGCGCATCGATCAATACTTCTTTGGTTTTCTGGTCCAGTTTGGCAATGATCTGTTCGACATCGTTCATCCGCTCCGACAATGTCTGCACGATAACCTGATTCGTACGCTCATCCGCTTTGATTGAACCGACCTTTTTCAGGTCCAGATGGCTTCTCAACTGTTTGGCCACTTCCTCGGCGGTTGCATAACGCAGCGAAAACACCTTTACGCTGCTTTTATGTTCAAGCGCGTCAAGCGTTTCGCTGATCTCCTGAATTTTCTCCGGAGTATCCAGGACTAAAATCGTTCCGGAATCCCCTTCCACCAGCACTTTACCGATCGCACTTTTTATGGAATCAATTATGGTAAACGCCTGGTCCGGAATCACATATTGCAGATGAAACACTTTAACCTGCCGGATATCATCGAACCCTTTACCATAACGCTGCTTGTATTCACTTTCGGTCATAACACTGTATATGGAACCGATTTTCTCATAGGCCAGCTTATTCGAACGGATAAGAATCTCAAAAATATCGTCAATAGGCGCGTCGTTTATCAATAGAGTAACCCGGCCGGAAACGTCATTGGTCGGAACAATGTTCAGATTTGCTTTTTCCGCCAAATATTTCAAAGCGTCCTTCACCTCGATCCCCCGCAGGTCTAAAGATATAAGTTCTTTAGAAATAGCGAGATTGGGCAATGACCCCTCATTGCCGGAAGAAGTCAGGGACGCATATTCCTGTGCCGTGATCGCCGTTGTTTTCGTATATAGTATTGTATACGGCAAACACAAAATAGTCAAAAATATAATGAAAAAAATTCTTTTCATACGCATTAACGGATATCGTCCTTTGCCCCCCAGATCAAAAGATATTCTTTGGCCCTGGTGGCGTCTTTGTCGTTCGGCGCGAGCGCCAGATAATGCTTAAAATGAGAGACCGCCTTTGTTTCGTCAATAATATACCGGGAATAGATAATCCCCAGATTATAATGCGTGCTGGCATCGTTAGCGTTTAATTTCAACGCCTTATTGAACTCATCAATCGCCAGGGTATATTCCTGCCGCTGGGTATAAAAAACTCCCAGATTATAGTGCAACATATTGTTTTCCCGGCGCAAGGCATTGACATCGCGCTCCAACTCGGCAAGCTTATTCGGTATGCTCTTAAGATGTAATTCCAATTCCCTTTTGGCGCTCTCCAGTTTTCCGATTTCGGTTTTCAGTTTATCGACCGTGTCCGAATACTCGGATAATAGTTTGATTTGCTTAAGATCCTTGTTTTCCCAATCACGTTCTTTTCTAAGCAAAGCCTGGGCCTGCTTGGCCACTTCCGCCTTATTCTGCTCCAGGGTTTTAAACTTCTCCTGGAGCGCCGCATATTTGTTCTTATAATCCTCGATCTGGGACAGATATAACTCCTTATCCTTATTTACCAGCTGATTTTTCTTATCCAATTCCTCCGCGAGATTACTGATTTTTTTCAACTGGGCGTTAAGTTCGGGCTTATTATTTTCCAGAGCGGCGATATATTCCTTTTCTTTATCCCGCAGCGTCTTTTCCGCCGCCATCGTTTTTTGCTCCAGATCGCTGATCTGTTTTTTGAAGGTCTCGACCTTCCCCAGCAGAGTTTGTTTTTCCGCCGCCAAAGCGCTGTTCTCTTTTCGGACCCGGGTCAATTCCGCGACCTGTCCGCTTAATTCAGACTGGGTACTTGCCAGTTTCGCCAGGTAATCCCGTTCTTTATCCTTCAGCAGGGTTGCCGCCAGGTCGATCCTTTTCTCCCGCTCGTCAGCTTGTTTTTTTAACTCATTGATCTGGGCAAGTAATTCCCGTTTTTCGTCCGCAACCGCATATAATTCTTTTACCTGCTCACTCAGTTCCAGTTTGCTGTTTTCCAATTTCTTGGCATACTCCAGTTCTTTATCCCGAAGGGCCTGCTCCGCCAATTTCGTCCGTTCTTCCTGCTGAACCGCCTGGATTTTTAACGTCTCAATTTGGGCCAGCAAAACTTGTTTCTCCTCGGAAACTCCGCGATTCTCATCATTCAGCCGGCTAAGTTCCTGGACCTGGCCGGTAAGCTCCGCCAAACGGATATGATATTCACGTTCCTTATCCAGCGCCTGCTTCTTGATCACATTTACGTTTTCAGCCTGTTCGACAATTTGTTTTTGGGCCCCGGACACCTGGCTTAACAATGCCTGCTTCTCCTCCGCCATCCGCCGGTTATCGTCCTTAAGCTTATCCAACTCCTGCGCCTGCGCCGTCAGCCGGGTTATCCGGTCATTATACTCCTGCTCTTTCTTCTGCGATAATGACGCCTGCTGT
>JAQULA010000020.1 GCA_028718845.1 Candidatus Omnitrophota bacterium | reverse complement strand
ATTCGCCGGTTGAAACCATGAAAAACCCGTAAAGAAACTGCAGGGCAAACCATATCCCCAGGAAAAAAAATGCCGGAATTTCCGCGATAGTCCAAAAAATAAACTCTGGCAGTAAAGTTACAATCCGCGCCCCGGGAAACAATAAAAAATAAGCTCCCAGCACCCCGGCAATAGAACCGCTTGCCCCCAGTGCCGGCACCGGAGAAGCGCTGTTCATGATAATATGCGTAATATTCCCGGCAATCCCGCAGATAAGATAAAACCCCAGAAAGCGGATATGCCCCAGGCAATCCTCGACATTATCGCCGAAAATCCACAGGTACCACATATTTCCGATAAGATGCACCCATCCGCCATGAATAAAAAGAGCCGTTACTAACGAAACACTCCGCGGCAGCAATCCGGCAAGACCGTGCGCTCCGCCGGTGGTAAATGCCGCCGGAACAACCGCGAATGCGCCGATAAATCCATTCAGGCCTTTGCCTAAAAAAATTTCTTTTAGAAAAACATAACAATTAGCAATGATCAACAGCACCGTTATAAACGGTATGCGCCGGGATGTAACACGGTCTCGCAGCGGTATCAAGGTGAAACTCCTTATTAATCATTGATTTAGAATATAATTTTAACAAATTACCGTTCTTTCTGCAACAAAATTCACTAATTACTCCTCCGGGGTTTTTTTTAATTATTTCCGTAACTCTCGACGCATTGGAGCAGACTCAAAAATGCTTTTCCGTTTTTCGAAGACTTATATTGTAATTATCTGCAAATAAATTAGTTACAGATAAAACCCTCCCGCGGCGCTTGCACAATATGCGGGGTGCTGGTATAATCGGTTATTCCTGACACAATAGACAAGGAGTACGATCAATGTTGGTGAATCAAGAATGTTTACCCTGTTTGCGCACATTGACCCTCCGCACTCTTGACCTGTCATTAGCGCAAAAACCGCGATTGGCCCATAAAAAAGCCGCGTTGCAAAAAATTTTATTGGCCCATCTTAACCGGGAATTCCGTCCGGATAAAGTTCCGGCGGTGTTATTCACCGCGATAAACCGGATGATTAAGCAGCATACCGGGGTGTCGAATGCGTTCAAACAACGTAAAAACGCGGAAATCCGTAGTTCGCGCGAGATCGCCCGAACCATGCGGCCGGCCTATAAACACACCCTCAATGAATTATTACGCTTCTCCGTTTCCGGAAATTCACTGGATTTTTTTAAACAACTGGACCATTCCGGCCGGGAAATGCGCCGCCGTATTCGCTTCACGATCAACAACCGCCGGGAATTCCAAAAAAAGCTGGCGAAAGCACGTCGGATTATTTTTTTCGCCGATAATGCCGGGGAGGTGTTTTTCGACCTCCCGTTGCTGCGCTTTCTGGAAACCCGGGCCGAGGTACTTTATGTAGTAAAATCCGGGCCGATTCAAAATGACCTTACCCTGCGCGACCTAAAAAAAACCGCCTGTTTCGCCCAAATCGCACGGGTGTCCGGTTCCGGTAACGACGCCGTCGGGATCGAATTAGCTACGATTAATCCGGCATTGAGCAAAGCGCTCCGGAATTGCGACCTGATCATTGCCAAAGGAATGGGCTACTACGAAACCTTTTCGGAATTATCCGGGTTTGAAGGAAAACTATTCCACTTATTGATGGCCAAGTGTGCTCCGGTAGCCGAAAGTTTAGGGGTTGCGCGCAACAGCTACGTATTTATCCGGCGTTAACGGAACCGGCTATCGCCCGGTTCCGAATTCATTATGCATTCCGCAATATTTTCCGCCATGACCCGGTATCCCTCGGAAGTGCAATGAGTATCGTTTTCGGACACAAAAAACCGCAGCGGCACCGCGGCGGCACCACAGACGGCAAATCTTTCGGCATGTTCAACCAGCGGGACAGCGTAACGTTGCGCCGCCTCACGCATCGGCAATGGGACCTCATCGGGATACCCGGAAAAAAGCAGACGAATACCATGAAGCCGGCAGATTTCGCAAATCTGCGCAAGATTATCGGAAAGAATGGTCCCGGCAATCTCTTTATCATCGGCGATATGCCTGGCGATACCGACCCGGAACAGATTCATGATCGGATTTCCCCGCGGTTCAAAAACATAGTAAGGGATCCAGACGGAACGGGCAACCTTTTTGCGTATTCTTACGATCTGCCGGCGGGCCGCGGTATTTTCCGGATCAAACTCAACCAGCTTCGCGTAATCGGCCAGGGCCTCCGGAAACCGCCGGTTTGACAACTCCGCCCCGGCCCGCAACTCATACGCCCACAAACGTTGCCGGGAAAAATACGGTTCTCCGGGAAACTCCGCCGCCAAGTCGGAGTACACCTGCACGGAATGATCGGGGTTATTTTCCCGGACCAGGATATCCTGGATTTCGTTAAGCGCCTGCTCCCGCCGGGGATCCCTACGGATCAGTCCGATCAGAACAGCGCAGGCTCCGGTATACTCGCCGCGTAATTTCAGACAGCGCCCCAATTCAACGGTCGCCGCCGCATTTTCCGGGTCTATGCGCAAGGCCTTGAGATACAACAACTCCGCTTCCCGGTACTTCCCATAATTCCGGGCGATATTACCGCAGCCGATCAATTTACCCGCATCGTTGCCCGCGAATACCGAACGCGGAACATGGACCTCATCCCGGTTTTGTCCGGCCCGCCGGAGCGCCCCGGAAATATTTTCCCGGGAGATAGAAAAAAATTTATATATCCGCGAATGCGCTAATACCGACTTGCTGCGAATCCCCGCCCAGGCCGCTTTTCCGATAACCCGGCTAAAGTTATTTTCATCATTGATACCGGCAAGAACGATCACCATATCCGGCGTTAAGCGGGTAAGCAGTTTTTTAAGCGTTATCACCGCCTGGGTTGAATTTGACCCCGGAACCCCGAGGTTTATCACCCGAAATACGTGCCGGCCGGCTCGTTTATTTAAAATCCGGGACAACTGCGCGGGATAACTGCGGCTGCGCCCGGCGCCGATCCCATAAGTGAACGAATCTCCCAGGCAGACGATAACATACTCATCGGCCGCAAGTTTCGAAAAATCATTGCCGGGCAAGGACGCGCGGATGTTGAAAAAACTACCGATATGCAATCCGGCCTCGATCAGGCAAAAAGCCAGGACGATTCCCCCGATAACCAGCAGTATTTTATTTCCCGACGACAACGGATTCATTGTTCCTCGCGTTTATTACGGGAATGAGTGCTTCCGCAATATTTTCGGCCATTATCCGGTAACCTGCCGCAGTACAATGCCGGTCTTCCGCTGAAACAAAAAAACGGCTTCCCGGAACAAATGCCTGCAGCCGTTCAAACCCCGATAAATGATCCACACAAGGAATCTCATACAACCCGGCAACCTCGCGCATCGCCACGGGAATATCTTCCGGATACCCGGAAAAAATAAGCGGCACATGATACTGCCGGCACAGCCGTACCATCGCCGACAGGTTCCGGTACAAAAGTTCCTCGGCGATTTTTTGCGGAGGCAGATTCTTTACCACGATACAGCCCATTAACACGTTCGGCAAACTATAGTCCTGCCCCTGGGCCATAAACGCAAAATTAAACCGCTGCCTTCCCCGGAACCCCGCAACGATGCCGGTACCTTCTTTAGCCTTGGCATTTTCCGGATCAAGCGCGGCCGCCGCGGCATAAGCTTCATAAGCCGCATCCAATTGATTGGTCAGAAAAAGCTGTCCGGCCCGGTACGCATACGCCCGGGCCAGCCCCCGCCGGGCCGGCAGACTACCGGGAAACCCATCCATAAGCTCGGTATAAAACCGGATCGTCTCGGTAACGTTATCCAGACCGATAAAAGCATCGTCTATTTCGGCATAGATTTCGGCATCGTCCGGATCCAGCCGGATTGCTCCGGCCAGGGCCGCAACGGCTTTTCGGTATTCACGGTTAAGCCGGTAACAACGGCCCAGTTCCAGCAATCCGGTGCGATATTGCGGAGAAAGCGCGATCGCTTTTTTATAAAAAATTACCGCCCGGTCATATTGCCCATATCCGCGATACACATTCCCATAAGCGATCAACTTTCCCGGATCCCGGGTTCTTTCCGCCAGAGCATCACCCGTGCGCCGAGATAAAACCGGCCGCGCTGCTTCCCGCTGTTGGGAATAAACCGCGATTAAGCGGGTGAGCTTTGAGCGGGATACCAGCAAATCGGCCAGCAGCGCCGGCCAGTTCCACTGCCAAGCGACCCGGCTGAAATTCCAATTATCGTTACAACCGGACATTACCACTACGGCATCCGGACGGGTCCGAAAAAAAGCGGCGCGCATTTTCTCCAATACCTGGGTCGAATTATTTCCCGGCACCCCGTAATTGAACACGACAAATTTTTCTTTCGGACTGCGCGCGTTAAGCACTCGCTCCAGCTGAACCGGATAACTGTTCTCAAACCCGGCGCCGATCCCATAAGTGAACGAATCGCCCAGGCAGAGAATTACCCGTGCCGTCTTGCCGGTATCCGGATCCCGCTGCGCCGGTTCATGCGGAAAAATCCGCCCGGCAAAAAAACTCATACCCCGCAACAGCAGTTCCGCCGCAATTAACGCCGTGATGATCCCGCCGATAATCAATCCTGTTTTGGTTTTTCCGGAAATCGGTTCCATACCTTTGCTGAGCCGGGTTGATGATGTCAACACTACCTTCGTTGAGACGCGGCATAATAATCGCACCGCGCGCTGACCACGCATTCATTACAGCGGGGTTTTCTCGCCGCGCATACCGCCCGGCCGTGTTCGATCAAAAGATGCCCGATCGTTCCCCAGTATCGTTTCGGAACTATCCGCATCAGATCGCGTTCGATCGACGCCGGATTGTCATTACCGGAAAGCCCCAGTCGCCGGCTGATACGACGCACGTGGGTATCGACCGCGATCCCTTCCGGTTTTCCAAACAAGGTATGCAGGATAATATTTCCGGTTTTCCGCGCGACGCCGGGAAGACGGATCAATTCCGCCATGGTATCCGGTATCCTGCCGCCGTATTCGCTCAATAACATCCGCGCCGCGGCGATAATATTCCGCGATTTATTACGGAAAAATCCGGTAGAACGGATATCCTGTTCGAATGTTCTTACGTCGGCCGCGGCATAATCCGCGATATCCCGGTACTTTTTGAACAACCCCTCGGTCACGATATTGACCCGTTTGTCCGTGCATTGTGCCGATAATATAACCGCAACCATCAGTTCAAACGGAGCGGCAAACCGCAATCCGATCCGCGCATCGGGATAAGCCAGTCGCAACCGCCGGATAATCAGGCCGGTTTTTCGCTTAAGAGCGTTCAAAGCATCCATCCCCAATCCCTTGTTCATTAATACTGAGGATATTGTATCAAATTTTATAAAAAAATAATTGCATTAATTTTTGTTTGCATTTATAATAAAACAAATTCTAAACGGGAAGGAGGATATTCATGAAAGCAACTATTGATAAAGATGCCTGTGTCGGATGCGGCTTATGCGCCAATATGTGTTCCGACGTGTTCCAAATGGACGATGACAAGGCTACCGTTATTGGCTCCACAATCCCGGCCGATGCCGTTGAAGCGGCGAAAGAAGCGGCTTCAAGCTGTCCGGTCGAAGCAATAAAAATTGAGGGCTGATTTCGCCCTCAATTTTTTCATTTTTCCTAATATCCGTCACCGGCCTGCCAGCCTCAGTATGGTCGGTTCATCAACAGGTCCAGATCATCCCAGGGCCGGCGGCTTCCCTGAATAGCTACAATCAAACGGCGTTTCCCTTTGGTAAACATCCCGAGAAAACAATGTTTGGCTTTGAGCGTATATCCGGTTTTCCCGATCAATCCATATTTATTCTTTTGCTTTAAAAATTTATTGTGATTACGCAAATAAATCTTTTTACCGTCACTGCCGTCAACCACCGCTCGTTTGGTTTTCATTATTTCGACCAGCTGGGAATAGGTGATGCTTTTTTTTAGAATCAACGACAGGTCGTAAACCGTCGAATACTGCTCTTTTTTACCTTCGGGCAGGCCGGTGGCATTCAGAAAAAAACTGTTGCGCGCTCCCAATGCTTTCGCACGCTTGTTCATCAATGATGAAAATTGTATTTCGGTCCCCCCGATTGCCTCGGCCAGCGCCACCCCGGCATCGTTCGCCGAGCTCATCAACAGGCACTTAAGCAGGTCGGCAGCCGTATACCCGGCGTTGTGCGTGAGATAGGCCTTGCTGGGAGCGATCCCGGCGGCCCGGTTACTGATCGATACCATTTGCGCGGCGTCTAATCGTTCTACCGCGATCAATGCGGTCAAAACTTTTACCGTACTCGCGGCCGGAAGCCGGCGGTGAGGATTCTTTTGATATAACACCGTACCCCGGTCGGCATCGATAACGATAGCCGAACGAGCGGTCAATGTTTTCTGAACCGTACCCCGGGCCGCTCCGGGAAGACCTAAGACAAGGACGGCCGTAATTACCCCGATTATTTTCTTATAACAGGCTTTCATCGTGTTGCCCCCGTATTCCTGGCGTGATTTTCCGTATTATTTTCCGAAAAAGCCGTTTCAACCTCCCGCGCTCCCCCGGCCGGGATGCCGATACTGTTTTCTGCAATGATTGTACGCACGTGAACACGGCAAGTCAATAATTTTTTCGTCCGGGCGTCGACGTACGACAGCGCCCGGTATTGACGAAACCTCCATCTCGGGATATAATCCTACTAAATTGAACTAAACCAAGGAGAACCCTATGCCGGCAACCGATATACCGCTGATAAAAAAACAATTGTTAAAAGATCTCACCCGCCTTTCCTTCAAACGAAAGAAGGTCGTTTTATCCAGCGGCAAAATAAGTAATTATTACTTTGACGCCCGGATCAGCAGTCTTTCCGGACCCACCGCTTATTACATCGCCAGGGTAATCCTGGATATGATAAAAAAAGACCGTATTGACGCCGTCGGCGGATTAACTCTCGGAGCCGATCCGATCGTCGGCGCGGTTGTCGCGCTGAGCCACACCGTAAAAAAACCACTCAACGGGTTTATCGTGCGGAAAAGCGAAAAATCGCACGGCATGAAAAAACTGGTGGAAGGCCCGCTGTTAAAAAAATCAAGCCGGGTCGTCATCATCGATGATGTAGTAACCACCGGTTCTTCCACCGTGCAGGCGATCGAGGCGATCAAAACGATCGGGTGTAAGATCGTCCGCGTCATTGCCGTTGTCGACCGGCTGGACGGCGCACAGGAAAACATACAAAAATTCGGCCTTAAGCTTGAGCCGATTTTCACGATCAGGGATTTTAACGTTTAGACAGATAGGAGCTGCGTATGGATGTCGTAGGAGTGATTCCGGCCCGCTATGGGTCGACCCGGCTTGCCGCAAAAGCTTTGGCGGATATCCTGGGAAAACCGATGATCCAACACATTTACGAACGGGCAAAGGAGGCCTCCAGCCTCGACGACGTTATCGTGGCTACCGACGACGAACGGATTAAAGCGGCGGTCGACAACTTCGGAGGCAAAGCGGTACTGACCTCCAAGGAACACACCTCCGGCACGGAACGCCTGACCGAAGTCGTGTTCGATCTCGACGTAAAGGTCATCGTGAATATCCAGGGCGACGAACCGTTAATCCATCCGGCTATGATCAACGATGTTGCCATGGCACTCCTGGAAAACCCCGGGCTGGTCATGGCGACGCTAAAACGCCGTATTGTCGATGAAGCGGAGTACAACAATCCCAATGTGGTCAAGGTCGTTACCACGAAAGACAATTTCGCCCTTTATTTTTCCCGTTCACCGATACCGAATACCCTGCGGCACAATAAAGAAAAACCGCTTGCCCTGTATAAACACATCGGAATTTACGCTTACACCAAGGATTTCCTGCTGACGTTCAAAGGGTTGAAATCATCCCGGCTCGAAGAAGCGGAATCGCTGGAACAGCTGCGGGCGCTGGAACACGGCTATGCCATCAAAGTATTGGAAACCGGCCATGATACGGTCAGCGTCGATACCGAAGCCGACCGGCAAAAAGTAATTGCTATCTTAAAAACCAGGACCTAAGCGGTTACAGCGCCTTTTCCCGCCAGGTTGTCCGCAATTCCTCAAGAATATGGATCGCTTCGGTAATATTATCTATCGGAACATACAATGCGTAGCCGCTGGCAACCGTGCGTACGGGCAGCCCCCAGCTGAAATGTGACGGCCGGATTTCGGTAAGGATCCCGTGCCCGCGCAGGCAGGCCTTTTTGACCTCGGCTTCCGCTTCCTCCTGGGCGATATTCAGCAGTCGCCACTTTTTAACCGGAAGAATGGACAATTTCTTATAAAATTTCACCTGCCGGGCAATATCGTAATACAGACCGATGGGCAAAATAATGCCGAAGGCCCCGAATATCCCCGCGCTCATAAACGATACATTGGACAGCAACGGCAGCAATACCGGAACATAATACATGGTAATAAACAGCATCGAACTTAAGACCACCCCCCTGACCACCGCCTGATTCAGATGATCCTCAATGCTTTTCTCCTGCGGTTCGCACACGCGGCAATGATGCGACAAGAGCAATTCGTAAAACCGGCGAGGCTGGTAGATGATTTTCACGTACAGCAAACTGAAAAATATAACCGTAAGGCAGACCGCCGCAAAAGAGACCAGATTTAAACTGACGGTGGTAAAAGAAAACGCGATCTCGGCCAGGATCAACGGCCAAACCCCGGTCCAAAACGGTTTGACCGAAATAAAAAATATTTCATTTTCCGGAGTGCTGAATTTTATCTCCTCGCGGAATCGGGTTACAAACCGGGCAAAATAAACAAACGCGAAAAGAACCCCGATAACCAGCATAAGCTGCTGGATCTGAACAAGATTGCGTTCATAAAATACGGTAACCTGATCAACGGCAAAAAATAACCGCATCAGCGCTTCCGAGATAAACAACACGCCCACACCGTTGCCGATGCCGAATTGATTGATCGCCTCCGCCAATACCACCAACAGCAATACCGCCGCGATCATCGAGCATACCGCGGCGATCCGAAAAGGTATCCCGGTAAAATATAAAATCTGGAAGCGGGGGAATTTGTCCATCAATTCCAGGTCAAGACTGCTCCCGTAGGCGTGCATCGCGCCTATGATTATCGTTACCGCCAGGGTCATAAACATCATTTGCTGCCGGCCGTTTCTTTCATGAAAGAAAACCCGATTGACCCCCGGAACGAGAAAACCGATGATCTGAACGATAATACAGGCATTGATAAACGGCATAATTCCCAATGCGCAGATCGAAATATTGCGCAGCCGCCCCACATGCAGCAATTGGATCAAATCCAACCAGCCTCCCCCCTGGGTATGGATATGCCGTTGATACAACCCGAACAACGCTTTCAGGTCCACTCCCGGAACCGGAAAGAAATAAAGCATCCGGGCGCAAAACACTATTGCCAGGGTGATCAAAACCCGCATCCACAAATTTTCATCCTTATAAACTATTTTGGTCATTATTTTCCTCGTTGTTTAGAACAAGCCCCGGTCTTCGTTACGCAATTTCACTTTTTTCTCACCTGCGCCGGCGCCGCATCCGGAACAGATGTATTCAAACAAATACCCATCCGGCAAAACCAGCAAAAGCCGCTCGCGTACCGGCATCGAACGCCCGCACCGTCCGCAATATAATGCCGTCGCGGAAAAATCCTCATACTGACGGTTATCGGGCATGCAGCGGTTCCTCCTCCAGGACACTGCGCAGCGCTTTGATCTTTCCGAGGATAATAGTATTATTGTTAAACAAACCGCTCAACTGCTCATAATAAGCTAAACTTTCCCGTAAATTACCGAGATGTTCCATCGCCGCGGCAAGAAACACCAGGACCTGTTTTTTGTCAAAATCGCTCGCTTCAGACTGCTTCATAAGCGAGAAAGCGCGCTGAAGATACGGCGCAGCTTTCCCATAATCCTTTTTAGCGATAAAATACAATTCTCCCACCTGCGCGTAGAGCTCCCAGGCATCCGGGTTATGGCGAAGACCTTTACGTAAAAAGGCGATCCCTTCCTCCGGCTTTCCCATCTGCATCCCGAGCCAGAACCCGCCCACCACGTACGCCTGAACCGCTTGCGGATCAAACAGCGTCGCCAGATAAAACCACGGCAGAAGTTCCGCGCTTTGATCCTTATTCAAATGAATTACCGAATGCGAACTGATTGACCGGTTAATCCGGGTAAACAGATCGTACCCCCCGTTTTTTCCGGCCTCCGCCGGAGACTCCCGGGCCGGTTCATGCGCCGCCTCGTCCGGACCGCCGCAAAGAGACGCATCATCTTCGAGATGGTGGGTTTCTCCAAAAGGATGCTCCGTACCGCCGTGATAATATTCATCCGCTTTTATATAAAAAATCGCGCCGATATCATGGCGCAGCTGTCCGAATATTTTAAACAGCACATCGCTCTGCTGAATCGACCGGGAGGCGTTCTCGCTGGAAAAAAAACTATCGATAGGAATTGCCGTCACCAGCAGCATTACGGCGGCCGACAGGATAGACACATACAACCAACGGGTTATAACCATCTTTTTCTAAATCCCAGAAAAGCGGCGATAAGCGCCAGCAAGGAATAAGTTACGGCGTAAAACGCCAGGAAAAGCATGACCCATCCCGGAACCGGTTCCCAGAGATGGACCAGTCTATGCCGCAGATCAAAAAATTCAAAATGCGGCAGCAGATAGTATATGGCCAACCCGGCCGACGGAATCGTATCCAGTAAATCACGCAAGCTCCCGCCGAACCAGGTCATCAGAAAATAGATCAGGTACGACAGGGTTACCGTCGTTGAAAATGTACAGTAAACCGATAACGCCAGGGTTATCGCATTCAATACCAGCAGCATCAATATCCCCGCCCCGTATACCTGCAGGGTAAGGGCTAATCCCGTCAATCCCTGGTTATAAACATCGGCCGCCGCAAACAGAAGAAAGAACAGGCTGAACGCGCTGCCGGACACAAAAAGACAACCCAGATACTTCCCCAAGATGACCTGCCAGCGCGTAACCGGCTTTGCCAGAAGCGGGTATATCGTTTTCGTTGCGATCTCTTCGAGCAAAGACCGGGCGGCAAACGGCACCGCGATAATTATGGAAAATAAAAATACGATTCCCAGGCCGATCTCTTTGACATAGCGGAAAATATCCTTTACCCCGAAAAACGCCGTTTGGATCACATATGCGAGCAATACCAGCAGCAAAATACCCAGCACATACAAATCTTTCTTCCGGAATAATTCACGTGTAAGATTGACCGCTATCAATAAAGGTGTCTTCATGGATTTTTTTTCATGATTAGATCGGTAAAATAGGTCTCCAGGCTGCGCTGCTGCCCCTTTTCATGCAAAATCGCCGCCGTGGTTTCGGATTTAATAAGCCGGCCCTCATGGAGTATGCCGACCCGGTCGCATACCAATTCAACCTCGGAAAGTTCGTGCGAAGAGAAAAATACGGTTTTCCCCTGGGACTTGACCTCGTTTATGATATCGCGCACATTTATCCGGGCAATCGGATCAAGCCCGCTGGTCGGCTCGTCAAGCACCAGGATATCCGGGTCATTGATCAATGCCTGAGCCAGACTGACTTTCTGCATCATGCCTTTGGAAAAAAATTTCATCAGCACATCCGCTTCCGCGGCCAGACCGACGCGTTCACATAAAGCCTCGATCTTTTTCAATGCGCTTTTTTTCGGCATCCCGAAAAAACCGGCATACATTAACAGCAGTTCCCGCGGAGTTAAATACCAGTAATAGTTCGCCAATTCCGGCATATAACCCAGTCGCCGGCGGGCCCGCACGCTATCGTTCGGCTCCCCAAACAATAAAATCCGTCCCTGGTCCGGGAAAAGCAGGTTAAGAATCGCTTTTATCGTCGTCGTTTTTCCGGCGCCGTTCGGGCCTAAAAACCCGAAGATTTCCCCGCCGGAAATTTCCAGTGAAAGGCCGCGTAAAGCCTCTTTATTGTGCGCTGCGCCCCTATAAACGACCCCAACATTATCCAGAAGAAGCACTGATTTCATATATTTGTATTATACCAAAAATATCGGCATTGTAAAATGATTGTCCGCGCCCGTCCGCAAGCGGTAAAAACCGAAGGACGATCGCTCTCCCGCCAAAATACGACGGGATCACTAGGACGATAGACGAACGCTCTTTTCGCTCGCTAAAAGCAAAATCTTTAATTGCTTCTTCGTCGCGAAGCGCCTGTCCCCCATTCTCTATAGCGGGAGGGCCCGTCCCTCGGACTTCAATCTTTTGTTATTGCATAGGAGGCGTTACCCCTTACCCACAATCGACTTGACATCAAAGACTTTTCATGCTAAATTAATAGCATTGAACGGAGTCATCTTACATTTACAGGGAGGTAAATACGGAGATGCCTGATAGCAACTGCCATTCCAATCATAAAAAACCGTTTGAAAAACACGACCATCCGGATTTTTGTGTCGCCAAAAAGAAGCGGTCCAATCACAAAGCGCTTGAATTGACCATATACGAAAATTCCATGGCTTCCCGGGTAACCAAAAATGATATTATCCGGGCATGTGCATTGTATCATCAGACCCAAAAGAAAATCATCAAATCAAAAATCACTCAGATTTTTCTGAACTAAAACCGGCCTTGTCGATTTCCTAATATAGCGGTATCCCGGGAAAGTTTCCGCGGAGTGGAGTGCTCAGGACAGCCTGAACCGGTCATCATCGCCCCGGCGTACTATCCGCACCCGACAGCGTATCCTGCCGTTATTATAACGGCAAGCACGTGCTTACGAAGAATACAGAGGGATTAAATAATTACGCCGAATCTTTTTTCTTTTTAAACAAATTTGAAAGTTTGTCAAGATTTGCGTGCTTGGTCTGCGCTGCGTTCTTGTTCTGCTCGTGGATAGATTCGTAGATTTCTTTTCTATGCACGGAAATATCGCGCGGCGCGGTAATTCCCAGCTTCACCTGCTCGCCGCGAACTTCAACGATCTTTATTTCTATATTATCGCTGATGATGATGCTTTCATTTGGTTTGCGCGAAAGAACTAGCATCTTTTTCCTCTAACTGTTTAAGCATTTCATCAATGATCAAATGCTGTACCGAATAATCCTGATCCTGCAGAATCACCTGTTTCCCGATATTTTCTTTCCGGTTGATAAAAACCGGCGCCAACAGATTTGCGCTGATCCGGTCGGAATCTTCCGGGACCGCGACGATGGCGAAACAACGGCATTCATCGACGCTCTTGACCCTTAACACCGTTTTATCGGCCTCGCTTATCTGCGGGACATAATCCGGTTTGAATTCTCTCGGATCGATAACAATAAACGATAAATCGGCATTATGTTTGGACTGTAACCATAAAAACGGTTCTTTGGATTTCTCGGAAACTATCGTATACTCCTTATGTTCACCAAAACCGATGATCCCATCCGGGAACAGTATCTCCGCTTCTTTTTGTGAAGGTGTTTGCTCCATAGGCGTTACTGAAGTTCTCATGTATCCCCCTACCTCCTCTCTGTGGCAACGATCAATGCACCCTGTTATATCCGCTTCAATAAAAAGTCAAGGCTCTGCATAATATCGATCGTTATCTGGTTATCCGGCTCCATTGATATTACCTGTTCCAAATCGCTTTTTGCCCGGGCATAATCCTTAGCAATGATCCCGGTCATCGCCCGTTCAAAATAAATCTGCGCTTTTTCCTTTTCCGCGCCGCGGAAATTCTGCGGCAATTTCAACATCAGCGTCGCTTTACTGATCAGCATCTCTTCCAGCAGGCCGACCTGATTACTGCGAAAAGACCCCAGCTTAACCTTTATTTGCTCATCCTCGGCGACTTTAGCGCGTAATTTATCGGAAAGTTCCCGTAATTTCGATTCCGATTCCCGCGCCGCTTTTTCTTTTTCCTCTTCCAGCGCGCGCAATTGCTTGCTATACCTAGCTTCGATCAGTTTTATTTTCTTCTCCCATTCCTGGGAAACATTTCCGGTCTGCGCGCTCATTTCCTGCTGTTGGGAAGCCAGCGCTTTTTCCCGTTCCATAGCGGCATTACGCCTTATTGCATCCTTCTCTTCCGTTAACGCAAAGATCTTCTTCTCGTATTTTTCTTCCAGGGAAATCAGCCTTTTCTCGCTGTCCTCCGCCGATTTTCGCCGTAACTCTTCCATTATTTTCTTCTGCTGCGCAAGTTCCGCTTCATACCCCTCTTTTTCTTTGGATAATAATACGTTCAGATTGTCCAGTTCCTGCTGCAGCCGGGCATTTTCTTTCCGGGAAATCTCCAGGTCGCGCGAGGCGATACCGGCAAGTTTCTGCTGATTCGGGATATCTTCCCCCGAATATAACGCCAGTTTTTTATTGAGCAAATCGAGCTGTTCGTCTTTTTCTTCAACAACGGCGGATTTAACCTTCAACTCCTCTTTGAGCTTTATCATATAAAGCCGCAGTTGTTCCGCGGATGTTTTTATCGCCGCCAATTCATCGTTGAGCGCTTTCTTTTCTTTTTCAAGCTTTTGCTGGGCTTCGATTTCTTTAGTAGCGATCAGTTGACGCAGGGTGGTTTCTTTAGCCTGAGTTTCCTGTTTAAACGCTTTAAACGCGCGGTCGTTCTCGTCCAGCTGTTTTTCATAAGCCTCGGTTTTTTCACGCAGGGCCCGGTCGAATTGGCGGTATTTTTCCGAGAGCTGCTTCTCTCTCTCCTTATCGGTATCCGATCCGTCGCGTTGCGCTTTAGCGAGCAGTTCCTTTTCTTTTGCCGAGTACTGTTCTTCATTCCGCTGCAGCATTTGTTCATACTCGAATTTCTGCCGTTCGATTTTAAGCTTAAGATCGGCAACCTGCTGCATCAACGCTTTTATCTGCTCCCCGGACGCGCCGCTTTGTTCCTGTTCGCGCTGGTCCATCCCCGGTTGTTTTTGCGGGGTAATG
>JAQULA010000019.1 GCA_028718845.1 Candidatus Omnitrophota bacterium | reverse complement strand
CAAAACGGGACATTTCTCTTTACGGCGCGGAAGACGAGAAATATTATGACAAGAATCTTGACGCATTTTTGCGCGCCCTGCCGGAACGCCAGCCGATCCAGGATACCATCGCGGTTCTGGAAAACGACTTGAATATATTAAAGAGTAAAATTTATAACAAAAAGCTGACGGAACTTGACGATCATGTCGTGGCTTATGAAAACGGAGAGTTGCCGTTTGAAAGCTTTGTAACGTATATCAGCGACTTGTACCCTGCCGACAGCCTCAAGCGTGAATTCCCCCAGGTTAACCAATTGGGGGAAAGTATCCGGATTAAGAATAAAGTTGATTTAGCTGAGGCCGAGGCGCAGCGCGGGGAATTGATTGAGCGGTTGAGCAGGAATCTAACCCGCGTCGAGATGGAGGAATTTTTAAAAGCCACGGTTGAATTTAAGGCTAAAACCATGGACGGCGTCGCGTATCATAATGTGCTTAAGAAACTGTATGACGCCATGGGAAAGAAGTCCCAGTCGCTGGATCGGGCGTTTCCTCAGCTTAGCGCGTATATCGAATACCTTAATAAACATGAAACCCTGGATAAGTTCGGTTTATTCACCGAGATCGATAAGTTGGTGGAGCGGATCAAAAATGGGTTGTATACCAGCTATACCCAGAAGGGGCTGGATCAAAACCTGCGGATTATCCGTCTGCTGCGCAATCTGTACTCAACCCAGCTATTGACGCATGATTTGCGCAAAATAGAACAATACAAGGATGAGCTCGATGCGCGGAAGCTTAAAAAATTTATCGAAAAAGAATCGCAGCGTTTAAAACTGGAGCTGACTATTCCCTCGGACGCGCGGCTGGAAGACATGAAGAAGACTTTGCCGGCAGTGCAGGATTTTTATTATTACGCGGCGCAGCGGAATAATATCCTGGCCACGAATACGTTGCGGGCAATGGCTGCGGAGTCGGAAAGTGTCGGCATTCTGGTGACCGGAGGTTTTCATACGGAGGGGATTACGGATTATCTTAAAGAAAAACGGATCCCGTTTGTGGTAATTGCCCCGAAAGTGGATAAGCTCGATGAAAGCGATGAGCGGTATATTAACGCGCTTCAGGGCAAGAAGACGCCGTTTGAAGAGATGATTGAGAGCGAAAAAGAAGCGCCGCAAAAACAGCAATAATACTCGCGGGTAAAAAAACCGGCCTGAAATTTTTTTAAAAATAGCACTTATCGCCATAACTTACTGTAGAACAGTATGTTATGGCTGTAATAAATTCATGTTTTATTAGCGCGTATCAAATAAAAATGGTATAATATAATGGCTTTAGAATAGCTTTATAAGTAACTGAAATATGTTGGAATAATTAGCGTTATCAAACGCTTGCTTTTTTTATGCTAGTGCCGGTAGTGATCCTCAAAAAAAACGAGGATGACGAAAGGTAGTTGTTTTATTTTTGGGAATAAGGAAATAAATCATGGACATAAGGGGATCGAAAAAAATCATAAGCTGGATGGTTACCCTGGTGCTGGTTCCGGGTGTCCTGCTGATTTACTTGCCCGGGATGTCCGGGGATCAAGGAATTGGTCCCAATCGTAATGTTCTTTCCCCCGCGTATCTGGCCCCGATGATTCATCTTGGCGACGGCGGGGTAAAATCAATTTTTCAGGAAACCGGCACAACGACGGATGCCGGCAACGGTATAAGCTGGAATTTTTTTCAGGAAATAAGTGATTCTTTGCGGCAGTCGCGGATCAGCACGCTGCCGAACCGGCGCAGTTATGTGCAAGACCTGGTAACCGTTCTGCAGGAAGGGAATCGGGTCCAGGTAGCTTTTTTGAGTATTCAGAATTTTAAAGGGGAATTTAACGACCGGGGGGCGCAATTAGACGAATTGGCCAAACGTTATCCGCTGGATAAAGTCAGCGTTGCCGGGCATGAATTCGGCGATTGGGGAATTCAAGCCATGGCGGATCTGCTCCCGCAATTTTTAGTGAAAGAACTGGCAAAACAGGGGAGCTGGGGAACGGGCGTTAGTGTGTATAATGACGCAAAAAGCTATTGGGTTGTATTCCAAAACGCGCCGGATGATTTCAAACCGGCGGATTTGTTCCGGGGGATTTTCGCCGCTACTTCCGAGTTTAAGCAGGCGGTTGTCGATAGAGTTAAACGGCTTGCTTCGGAAAAAATAGATAATACGCCGGAAATTAAGAACGATGAAACGAAAAAGAACGCATTGAAACAGGCCTTGAATGAATTTAGCGTGCGTAATTTTAATATCTATGGCGGTATCTCCGAATCGTTTTCCCTGGCGCAGACCGATCTCGGTCTGGACGCGGTTTCCGCGGCGCACCGGCTTGATTCGCAGGCGTTATTAAGCGCGAAGCATGCTCAGCTCTACATTAGCGGGGAGTATCTGAATGCGCGGGTAAACCAGTACCTGAGAGAAGAGAGGGGCGGAAAGTTCCGTTTGGAGCTGAACGGAGAAAAAGCGCGGGAGTTACAACAGGAAATCGGCAGGGATATTTCCGCGGCCGTCAAAGCTCCGAGAACCGGATTCCGGGAGTACAGCCGGAATCTCGGTCGATACATAGCTTTTATTAAACAGTTTTGCCCGAGAGGCGAATGGGATTCGATTTACCGTCCGATTACCGTGGACTATCATGAAGGGGTAAACGATAAGCAGTTATTGCAGGCTTATCAGGATGCGGCTGCATCCGGCGATCCTGCGGCCCTAACCCTGGCCCAGGAGAATATTTTTAAGCAGATAATCGGGTATTCTCTGGAACCGGATATACAGGCGCGTGCTAAGGGGATGATTTTTTTCGGGAACGATCGTTTTAAAGATACGATCAATTATTTAATCGAACACCAGCCGGCGTATGATTGGTCGGGAACGTTCCGTATCGGCGGTGATGAAATCGGCAAGGTGGTCTGGAACGCGCGTACCCGGATGGTCTGGGTCTTCCGTTTTGATATTAATAATCTGGGAAAGATCAACGGACAATTGGGCGTGCGCCTCGGAGATAAGATCATTGATGAGATGATCCGGCTGCTGGACGAGATCCAGGAGCCGCAGCATTATATGGCGTATATTTATAACTATTTTCGTAATACGAACGAAAGCGGAAATAATTTAAGAGATAATCCGATCACAATGGCGAAAGAAGATTATGACTATGTCGCTTCCCGGTTGACGGAGCAGGGTGAGAACGTGTCCGACTATCTTCAGGAGCGCGGCGGAACGTATCAGATAATCCAATTTCCTCCGGTTACGGTACGGTCGGTTAACGAGGAAACCGGAGAAGTGGCGCGAGAGTATCGCTCCGGAGCGGCGATTTCCGCCGGGGTGGTGGCAATCGACGCGAATATTATCAATGAACAAAAAGCGCAGGGTCTTGATGTGGCCCGGGATTATTCCGGAATGGCAAACGGCCGCGCCGACGGGGCGGCGGAAAAAGTGAAAGCGGACATGAAAGATTTTCAGCTTCATAATAACGGAGCGGTTTCGGCGGAAATCCTTACTGCCTTGAATTCAACGATGTGGGCGGCGCCGTATCAGGGAAAAACGATAACTTCTTTGCCGGCGACAACCTTAAGCGGGATACGGAATATGCTGGCGGAATTTATCGTTACCAAAGCCAAACAGCAGGCGGGGATAAATGGAGAAACTATTTTTAATTTCAACCCGGAAACCTTCCGGAGTAAGCGGGAATCAACTAATCTTTTAGAACAGGCAATCTAGGGGTAAGAGTGAAAAGGCTACTTAAAATAACCTCGGTTATATTGATCCAGGCGTTTTTAGTGATGGATTGCGCTTGGGCCGGAGATTTTTCGTCTAGCGCGCGCGATGCCGCGACACTTGCTCCGCACGCGCAGATCAGCGAACAGGCGATACGGGATGTTTTTTCCGCGTACGTGTCTCCGCAGCAAATTTTGCCTTCGATGGTTACCGTTCAAGAGCGCACTCCCGTGGAACAGCCTTTGCTTACGCGCAGAGGGTTTTTGAGACAGATCGGCGGGGCGGCAGTGGCGGCGGCATTGGCAATAACTCCTCCGGCAGTGACGGTAGCGGCAACATTATTGACGCCGCAGACCGTATCCGCCCAGGGGAGTGCGATCAAAAATCCCCAGGATCTGCTGATCGGCGCGGTTAATGACGATGTTCTAGACCGGTATGTCTCGATACTTAATGATATGGGACAGTTGAAAGAGTTTGTGCATATTCTGAAGGATAACACTATCCTGATAATGCTGGGTGAACATGGTGAAGATGCTTTGGTCTGGCAGAGGCGACTGGAGGCGCGCGGGATTAGAGGGGTGAAGCTTGTTTCCAGTCAGGCCGCCTGGGAAGAAACAAAGTCATACAAAGTAATGCAGGAATTTGTTGATTTTATCGCGGCCGCAGAGAAAAACAACGGCCGGCATATGGATGCGCTGAGATTGCGCCAGAGCCTGGAAAGCATAACCTTTATCGAAAGTGAATTCGAACATTGGGTTTCCGCGGGAGTATTGAAGACTTCCGCTACCGGCGCCAAAGGAGTAACCCAATTAACCGAAAAAGCGGTTAGCGAGATCGCCCGGCAATATATGACGCATAAAGGGGGAGTAAACCGGGTCATCGACCTGGAACGTACTTTGCTCAAGCAATCCGTAATGGATAAATATATGCGGCGGCTACAGGATGTAAAGGGCACAAGAGACGCCGCTGCGGTCCGGGCGGTATTACAAGACATGGATCAGGATAAAGAGAACCGGCTGGTCGATGTCAATATTTTTTATGCGCTGGCGGTGTGGGAAAAATCCGGCAGGATAACGTCTTCGCAGGCAAATCTTATTGAAAAAGTGATCGCGCAAACGATGATCAAGATTCAGGCGGATGAGGGATCTTTCAAGCCGGAGAACATGGAAAACGCGCGTATACAGTATCAGCAGGAATCGTTGCGCGCGTCAATAGTTATGGATGTTGTGCATTCTCTTGTGTCTCAGGAAACCATTGAAGACGACGGCCGCAGGATCGATATCTCCTCGGAAAAAAATAAATCGGACCGTAAACGGGAGGTGTTATTCCAGCGGCTGCTTAAATCAAGCGAGAATAAAATCAGTAACCAGAGGATCGGGTATTTGTCTTTCTGGCTGGGGTTGGATACGTTTCGCCATTTGCGTTTAATTCATGCCCGAGGTCAGAATACGCTGGAAAACGCTTTTTCGCAGATGAGCGCGGAGGAACGCGGCTTCGATGAATTCCTCGCGGCCACGGCGGCGTATAACGGCGGCGCGAATACGGTACGGGTTGCATTGAGGGATATTGGTTCGCGAAGTTGGTTTTTACATATGATCGGAGTTAATGAAGCCAATCCCCGCGAGCCGGTAAACTATGTGCGCCGCGCCTTGGAATATAAACTGCAGCGGACCGGGAAACTTTCGAAATACGAAGATAATATCCTGAACCAGCTGATCCGGGAGCGCTATAAACGATTGCGGCTTTCTCCGCGCAACGGCAGTTTTATTATTCTGGAACAGGATGCGCTGACGCGCAGCGGCAAAGATTACGTGGCGTTTTCCGGCGATAAGAAAAAGTATGAACTGCTGGCCTTGGTCGCGCGGCTTATCGGCAGCGAAAAGGTTGACGGCGGTATCATCGGCTGGGCAAATATGGAGAAACGGGAGCAGGACCGGAAACAGGCGGAAGCGATCCGGCAATCCCGTTTAAAAAAACCGGGAAGTAAAGAATTAAAAGCCGCCCGTACGGCCGTGAATAAGCCGGGCAAAAAAATCTCCGGCCCGGGTAAAAAACCGGGCAGTGTTGCGCTAAAGACCGCGTCGCGGCAGAAACAGTCCGCGGTAAAACCGACGGGTATGCCGTTAACGCCGGATAGCATCAAAAAAATATTGAACGCTATGGACAGCCATGTGCTGCGGCTGGTGGCGGGAAAAATCGCCGGAGTGTCTTCGCCGGCACCGGCAAATCATATTCAGGAATTAATGGCGTATCTGCGCAACAACGGCTACGCGGACGAGGCCAGGTTTGTCGATGAGGCCGTCGGATATTATCGGGAGCAGAATAAAAAGAATGCGCCGGAACCGGCGCCCCGGATAAGCGAAAAACAGCCGGTGCCGCAGCGCGATGGGCAAAAGCAAAAAAGTTCCTCTCCCTGGGGAATGCGTTCGGTGGCGGCTGCGGGCGTGCTGCTTGTCGGGTGGGGGCTTTATAAGATCATTCAGCGGCGGGTAGAATTAAGCCGGGACCGGAACCGGCGTTCGGCAAAGTCGTATAATTTGCCGCGGGGCCGGAATAACTATCGTTACCGGAATAAAACCTGGAAGGACAAGCTGCGCGATATTTTCTTTTCCATGGTATTGTTTTCAACGATAGTGTTTTCTTCTTTTTCGGCGATAACCCCGGCGGATGCGGCAACTCCGTTCGCCCAGGCCCCCCCGGCTGTTACGGAACAATTGCCGGCTGAAATTCAGAGCGCTAGAGCGGATGGTTTGCTCAATGCCGTGAACAGTGCTTTGGCAAGAGAAGGCCGGGCACAGCTTACCGGTACGGGAATCCTGCGCTCCGATACCAGGAAAAAGCGGTTGGAGGTCGGGTTTGTGGAACAATCCGCCCGGGACCGGGTAGAGCAGGTGAATCTTTATCTGGAAAAACTGCGGGATAAACTGGCCCAAAACGGCCAGCTGTATACCGTGATTAAACATCGCGGCAATTCCGATGAAGCCAGAACCATAGAAAAAGCGGAGTTGCTTTTATTGATAACCGAACCGGATGCGTATCGCATATTGCGTTCTAGAAATACTTCCATCTACATGGCTAATATCGCCGGGATGGGCTGGACGACCGGTTCTCGGTATGGCGGATTGGCCGGCAAGCCGATTATGGCTCTTCATAGTGTATTGATCGACGATCCGACGTTTACGGCAATTGCGGAAGACCATGAAATCAGTCATATCGAAGATATGCCCGAAGGATTATTCGGGCTTCTTGCGCAGCATAACATCCTCACTTTTTTTGAGAAAATAACCACATCCGGACTTATAAGCAACGAAGTAAAGGCTTACTCCCGGCAGGAGGAATTTATAAAAAAACACCTGAAAATCGAACCGAAATCAGGTACTCATTTCGTCGATTTTGAGCAGCTTGCCCAGGGATACGAAGGCTATAAAAGGGTAATGACATTAATAGATTTCTTTTTGGGGATGATGCTTAATGTGTTACCGGTCGGATTTATTTTATGGCGAATTATCAAAGGAATCTTGGGGAAAAGAGGCTCTGCTTCAGCGACAAGACGATATAGTGATAGTTATTCCGATCGTCAAAATCGCTGGAATAACCAAGCTCGGTTAAGAGGCAATATATTCGGAAGAATCATTAACGCGTTGTTTAGCCGCGGCAATTCATCGAGAAAGACGATTGCTGTTAATCGGCAAACCACTTCTCGTGTATACAGTCCTTATCGAAGACCCGGGTTGATAAGAAGACTCTTCGGCCGGGGAACGAACCGCAACCGCTACCGTTCGATAATCCTGGTCCCGATATTGTACGGTCTTGCCAGTGCCCTTGTTCCCGGTACCGCTTCCGCCGCGGTTTCCGGTGCGGCCGCAGCTGCCGGTGCGGTTACAGCCTTGCCGGGATTACTGGGGGTGGTTTTCGGGATTCTGGCCATAGCGGTACCGCTGATTCTTATGGTGAATGGAATAAGGAAGTTATCCCCGGAAAACTTATTGAAAGAACATTCCCAAGCCGATCTCAGATTGAAACGTTATCCGGATGACCCGACGCTGGAACAGGCCCGGGGTTATGCGCTTGATGCCATGACTGCTTCTGCGGAACGCAGAGCTTTGGTGCGCTACCATAATGAATTCCATGTAAACGGGTTATTGTTATTTTTCGACAAGATCGCTCCGTATCTGCCGCTGCATGCCGAGTCCCGTGCGCGAACGGAACAATTAGCTCGATTTGCGATATTTACTCATGATTTGGGATATTTCGACGCAGAGGTTGAAAACCCGCTGCTTGCCGACGGTCACGAAAATAAAAGCAAGAAAAAAGCCCGGGAATTCATGAGCGGTTTTAAGGAGAATTTTTCCGAACGGGATATTCAGATTGTGGAATACTTTATCGAAAAAACCGTGTTGAAAATAGGAGATATTTTCAAAGAAGAAGTTGCCGCAGACAACCGCGCGTATATGTTGTTGGAGGAGTTGGATGCCGGGCGGCGGCTTAGCGGTGAAGATCGGGGGTTTTTAGAACAATACCGCGTGAAAAATTTTCCGGCGGCCGATTTATCCGACACCAATGACCGGATCGCGGTAATGGATGCGATTATCGGCGGGAAAGTGATGGTTGAAGCGGACCTGTTTGGGTTGGATAATTCTCCGGAAATCGGCGGAGGCCAATCGGTATATCCGGAGATGATAGTTTTTTTAAGCGAAGAATTCCGCTACGATAAGAATATTTTAGAGGAACAAGGAGACATCGAAGCGGTTAAGAGGAATCCGGCAACTGCGACGGATTTGGAGCAAGTGGGCGGCAGCGTGGAGTTTCAGTCGTTTGTAAGAGCGAACCGGCTCAACCATGTACGGGAGGCTCCGGGTTATCCGCAGCTGAGTATAAAAACATGGCTGAAAGCGGAACAGGAAGCCGCGATAAAATCCGGTCATCCGGAGACATCGCTGATGGAGCATATGACTGCGATTACTCAGCCGTTGGCCGAGGTGCTGGGGGCAATCCAGGATATAACCGGCGGAAAGCAATCCGTCGTGAGCGATGAGTCTCCTGCGGTGGAGGTCTTGAAAAGGTTTATACAGCGGGGCGTGGCCCTGGGGCTTTATAGTGACAGCTTTGCCGGACACTTGCGAAACGAGATCGGCGAATTAATCGCGCGCGGCAATTCCCGTTATGCCAAAACCATCGCCGCGCGCAGCGAAACGTCCGATTCGCGTACCCGGATCAATGCCGCATTGCAGCAGTCCGCCTATTGGACGATGTTGACCCCGGAGGATATCCGCACCATTGATGAGAGCGTGATTATTCATGACCTTTGGGAAGGAGACTTTATCCTGAAAGAGGGGGAAACTGATGATCGTGGTGTGTTCATCGTGATCAGCGGAGAATGCGAAGTGTATTATCGCGACGGCCTGGGCTTTCGCTCGGTTGAAAACACGTTGAAGCCGGGCGATATTTTCGGCGAAATGGCGGTGATGAATAATACGGCGCGGACCGCAACCGTGCGCGCCGGGCATGGATATGACCCGGGAGAAGTGAAGGTCGCGGAAATACCTCGGCAGGTTTTTCAGGACATATTCCGGAGGAACGGGAACTTCAACAAGTATTTAAACACTTTAGTTCGGGCGAGGAAAGACAATAACGCGCTTTCTCCGGCAGCTGCGGATGTGCCGGTAAGGCCGATAAAAGAACGCAATGAACGTCCGGCCCTGGACGCGGCGATCGGTAATTTGCTGGACGGAATTATTGCCGAACATAATCAAGATATATCGTCGGATGGCCGGGAAAAGAAAATGACCGGGTTTAAAATACTCGAGTCGGCGGATAAATATATTCAGGATGCTTATTCCACGGCAACATCGTATGGCGAGGGCATCCAGGGAAAACCCTGGGCGCGGGTAATGATTATTTTTGAGGATGGAACGGAAAAAGAATTTGTGTTTAAGGCCGAAGGCGCGTATGCCAGAGACGATACCGGGTATGAAATCTTAAAACGGCTCGGGATATCGGTGCCGGGAACCCGCAGATACGGTAATAATTTATTTTTGATCGAAACAATCGGCCGGTATAACTTGGGAGAGATAAGTCCGCAGGAATGCCGTAATCCCGAATTTGTCAGAACATTGGCCAGGCTTGCCGGCCGGGCCGCGGCGCGGGCATTTGCCCTGGGGATCACGGACCGTAAAAACGAAAATGTGCGGATAATTCTTGATGAAACGGGAATGCCGAAGGATGTTATTAATATCGATCTGTCCGGAGCATTTCAACTGGGGAAGGCGGGACAGGAAAAAGCGGCAATAGTGGAGTCCATGGGGATTTTGATCGATATGCTGAATACAATGGCAAATGCCGGCGTTTCCGAGGAGCAGCGCGCGGATGTGATCGAGCTGTTTATTGCGGGTTTTGAACTGCAAATATATGATTTCCAGAATGGGTATCCGGTTTTTAAGAACATTTTTGACGACATCGATGCGGAACAGTATAAATATACCAATGGCCGGCAATGGATATTGCTGGATAATGTTAAAGCCCAGGGGGGGAATTTTCTTGCCCGGATCAATCCGGAGACGTTGAAAAGAGAAGATCTTAAGGCGCGGGTGATGATGTCGCTTGTGAATAGAATCGGCATCGATCGTTTTGGCTCCCGACAACCGGTTATTTTTGACCGGATTTTCGGGGTAAACGGGATGTTACGACAGTATATTGATAACCTTTTGAAGTCAACGGCTATTTCGGATACGACAAAGCAAATGGTATTGACAAGTCTTTTCGACGATTTCGCTTTTGCCGGCGGGCAGTTGCTTCGAAGAAAGACCTATGACCAGGTGCTCGTTTGCGTTGATTTTTGTGCAAAAATATTTAACGCGCTGGAAAACAAGGCCCAATTCCGGTCAAAGATGTTTGTCGTGTCAACCGATCGCGATAAGGCGTTACAGGCGCTGGGCATGGATGATATGACCCGGCAGTCATTGCCGCTATATCAGGTTAGTATAGATTCGGTGAATGCTCGTCTGGTTGGCGGCGCGATATAAGGGGTTCTCGTCCGGGCTTGTGATCGATTTTGATTGTACCAGTCCAACAAACCTAACCATTTTATTCATAATCACTTCCGTGTTTGCAATACATTTCGGCATATGGTATACTTTACCGCTGTTTTCATGTGGATAATTATGCCTAACCGACTAATGGTGCGAATGTTAAAATTGATGCGATTCCATTCAGTGTCTTTTCGCCTGCTCTGCGTGCTGTGCATCCCGGCTTTGTTTTTGGCTGATTGCGCGTATCCGATGAATTCGGTTACGAAACCGGCCGGCCAAGCGAAGGTGACTTGTCTTTCGCCGCGTTTATGTCTCAATACCGCGGACTTTCCAATCCATATCCGAGAAATATATCACCGCCGGCCGGAATTGCCGCGTCTGTACAGCCGGGCCGGGGAAAATTATCAGAAGCATAGACGCATGATAAAGTTTATGTACAAGGTGCTGGATGAGTGGGAGAGAAACCGAAAGCTGCTGGGCGACGATCTGGGTATTGCTATTTTCGGTTCAGCGCGGTTCAATGAGGCCAATTATTTTTTCAAAGCCGCGGTACGCTGTGCCCAGCACTTTGCGAAACTTTCTTTTGCGATTACTACCGGCGGCGGCCCGGGGATCATGTTTGCCGGTAACCTGGGCGCCTATGGCATCAGTAAGTCTATCGGACTTAACATTCATCTTCCTTTCGAGCAAAGCGGCAATCCCAAGCAGGATGCCCGGCTTGAGTTTGAATATTTTTTCCTGCGGATAAATTTCTTTCTTTTGTTCAACCGGGCCATGGCCGTATTTCCCGGCGGGTACGGAACGTTGATGGAAATATTCAAGGTTATTGTCTTTAATAACCGCAACGAAGCCCAGATGCGGCCGATTGTGCTTATCGATGAATTCTACCGCGGGCTTATGGATGTTTTCGATGCCTGGGAAAAGCAGGGATTGTTAAAAAAACCGAAAGAAACAATGCTGGCCTGGAAGGCCACGGAAGAAGAAGCCCGGGATTATCTGTTCCGCAGGCTGATTGAACAATGGCTGTTTACCGATCCTGAGGAAAGCACCGCCGCCCGGGAAAAACTGGAGCAGAAGGATTTTCAGTATCTTGCCGAACGTTTACAGGCGCGGGTCCCCCGGCAGAACGATTTCAGTATTCATAGATTCATAAGTGAAATACTGCGGGCTTCCCGGAGGATGTATAAGATCGGTCCGGCGGTGATGCTCACCGGCGGGCAAACGATAACTCCGGACAGCAAGTACGGCAGATTGTCGTTCATGCTGGCACGGTCGTTAAGCGAACAGGGTAAATTTATTTTGCGCCGAGGAACCAGCGGGATCAGCGCCTGTGTCGGGAACGCCTGCTCCGCATTGCCGGGATTGCGCAGTTTTTGTCTGTATAGCGACCGTTCGGATGAAGAGGCGCCGATCCCTTCGCCGGACAAAATCCATTTTCATTATGACGCGGCGCTTAAAACCGTGTTGCTTCAGCATGCCGAAGACGGGATTGTTTTTTTTCCGGGGCGGTTCGGCAATTTGGATATGCTGTTCGAGACTCTCTGTCTTATTCAAACCGGAAAGATCGACCCGGTCCCGATTGTTTTGGTCGGAAAGGAATGGCACAGTCTGTTTCAATGGATTGAAAATGTTATGGTGCCGGCCGGCACGATCGACAAAGAAGATTTGCGTTTGATCGAGATCGTGGATGTCGATGATGATTCCGAAGCGGCCCTGAAGGCGGTTGTCGGGAAAATTGAGGCGAAATTGAAAGAGTGGAAAGTTTCCTGCGCCATAGCTAATACGATTAATGCCCGGATCGACGAACACAGGGATATTCCTTTTAAACAGCGCCGTTATGTCGCGGAACATGAGGTGCGCGATAATCTTCGCGCCGTTCTGAACTATGGACCGTTCACGCTTGAGGAAATTGAGGCATTAACCGAGCGAATGAGCCGCCTTGTCGGGGAGCAAAACTGGACTTACAATGATTCCCGTGACATTGCCGCATTACTGATCATTGTCGCCGGATTGGACAAGGACGCCATCCGGGATAATTTTTCCGGGATGATCGATGAGCCGGCCTTGGCGCGGGCTTGGGGCGAAGGTGCATTTCTCAAAAATAATATGCAGGGAGACGTTCGCGCGTCGGGATACTACAGCGGCGAGCAGGAGAGCGAGTGGATCAACCGGGATTTCGGCCTTGCTCCCGGGGAAGTGATTTTCGATATTCTGTGCAGCCGGGGCAAAAAAACCGTGGATATCGCCCGGTATAATCCAACCGCGCGCGTGTACGGACTGGATGCTAATCCGCGTAGTATCGGCGAAGCGGTTGGGTATGCTGATTCCGTTCAGGTTTCCAATCTCAACTTTATACTCCGGGATATCCGGCCGCAGTGGGGCGGAATTCCCGCGCAGGATAATTCGGTCGCCGCGCTAACCATGCTCTATATGCCGTTATTCGGTTTTGATAGCCGGGTGAAAAAGGAAATCTTCGGAGAAATGGTCCGCGTGCTTAAGCACGGTGGAAAAATTTACTGGGAGAACGACGATGACACAAGGCTGTTTATCAAGTTCGCTCGGGAAAACGGGATCGGAATGCGGCTGCGTTCGGAAGGGGAAAACAGTATTATTACCATTGAAGGCAAAAAAAACGAACGGGGGACGGATCCTTCCGGGAAAATAATCGACGTTTCGGCCGCAGGAGATTCGGGTAAAGTGGAGGCAAAAGCGGCCTTCCCCCGGTCTTTTAGAACAAATGCGATCGAAAAAGAGAGGGTGTATAGTTTTTCGCGGAAAGATTTTATCGACGGGATGTGGACGGGATTCTGGCCGATAATGATTCCCTGCCGGGATATTTTTCAATGGTGCACCTGTGTGATATTCGTGGACAAGGAAGGAAAGATCTTTCTTTCCCATATCCAAACCGATCCGGAGTCTTCTTTGGAGATAGAACGATTCGAACGCGAGTGGCAAGACTATGCGACTATCGATGAAAACGGAGAATTCGCTCCCGTTTTTGACGCGCAAAAAATATATGATGCCAAAACGCAAGTGTTGATCATAAGCCGTCATCAGCGTAATCCGCTTGCGGGGCGGATCAAAGAATTTTTACAAAGCAAAGGCCTGCGGTCTGAACATATCCATATTGCTGCGCTGCCGGATGCGCAGCCGGTAAGTACCATCGGGTTATTGTTTCATCCGGATAGCATGGGGTTGGAAGTTTCCTATGCTGCGGAGAATCCTGGTTATGGATACAATATTTTCGCCGTATCCCGCTATGATCTCGGCGGTTCTTTGGAAAATCCGGTGATCGTTCGGGTTTTCCCTGAGAAAATTTTGTCGGACAATCCGCTCATCAATGTATTTTTTCATCGTTTTGAATCCGAGCGGATGATTTCGCTGTTGCCGCAGATGCTGTCGCCGCGTACGGTGATAGAAACAGTGATGGATAGCAATATTCCGTTTATCCGTAAGATTATCGCCGAGGAGGAATCTAAAGGTGAAGAAGTATTGTACCGGGAAGGATTGGCGGTATTGGAAGATTTCAATCGGCTGCCGGTGAATCGCGATGAGCTCAAGGTGCATTCCTGGACGGAATTTGTGCGGCGGGATACATTCGGACAATATGATTTGACGGAATTGGTGGTGCGGACCTGGGGGCATGTTTATTCCAATAGAGATTTACTTGAAAATGAAGCGGCGGCAGATACTCCGCTGCAGGCCATGCTGGAAGACTGCCTGCGCAAAGGATACCGCGTACTGCGTTCGATCCAAATCGAGTCCCGCGGTATCTCCGGCAAAAAACCGGCAGAGGATCCCGCTGTTTTGTCCGCGGATGTGCCGCGGGTTATCCCCCGGCAGTCCGGGGTTTTTTCCGATTTTATCGCCCAGGCGGTCTAATCGCTTGGTACGATCTCCGATGTGTATTTGTCTTGCCAACCTGTTTTCCACCTGTTACAATGACCCTTGTATAGGGGGGTAAACAATGCCGTTATACCATTCAAAGCAGAAAATAAAATATCCTCATGACATAAGGGATAATTATTACTTTGGTTAGGATGGTAAGTACGGCAATAGCTATAAGTGTGCCGTTTCTCTCATCGAAGAAAAGTACGACGGCCATTATTGCCATGAGGAGAGATTGCGCTGCATAAATGGAGAAAAGAGATGTTATGCTGCGCTGCGTCATCATCAGGGCAGACGTACATAAAACCAGAACAAACA
>JAQULA010000018.1 GCA_028718845.1 Candidatus Omnitrophota bacterium | reverse complement strand
TCCAGCCTGTCTTCGGCCGATTTGCGTAAGGAAAAGGATAAGTTTATCGCGTCGCTGGAAGGCATGCCGCTTTATCTTGTAAGGCTGGGAAAAAGTGCCGAGCCGAAACCGAGTGTTGCGGAACCGGCTCAAGAACGTGACAGCGGTAATTCCGAAGAGACGGTGCCGGAGCGTTTGTCCGGCCTGCCCGAGGGCATGGAATCGCTCAACGGTATCATCGGCGCCACGCCGCTGGAACAGTTCCTGAGACGGTTTGTCCTGCCGGTACACAGTTCTTATACCACTACCCTGCAGTCCGGATTCGGCGCCAGCCGCAGTAACGGCACCCGTTCACACATGGGGTTTGATTTTAATGTGCCGCCGGTCCCGGGGAAAACCGGGATGGAAGCGCATCAGCCGATCTACCCGGTAGCGCCGGGCAAGGTTATTTACAGCGGCGAAGGCAACGGTTACGGCAAGCTGGTAATCATCCGCCATGAGATAGTCGACCAGAAGGGCGTACGAACCTATTTTTATACCACCGCGGCGCATAACTCGGAGAACCTGGTAAAAGCCGGGGATACCGTCAGTCTGAATACGATCGTCGCCCGTGCCGGCAGGACCGGCAATGCCGCGGACCTTAATACCGACCACGTTCATTTCGAAATGCGCCAGTCCGATAAAAAGATCGATTCGGCGAATCAGGACCAGAATTATCAATCCTACCTGGCGTTGGAGGCGTTAGACCCGCAAAAAGTTTTCGGTGAAAACCTGCATAAACTCGGCGATATCAGCAAGCGCCGGCATATGATGCCGACGCGTGAAATGGTCCAGCCGGAGCAGGAGAAACCGCAGACTGCGGCGGCTGCCGGTAAGAAAACAGCGGTAAAAGAACAGCCGGTTAAGCCGGTTACTCCGGTGACGCAGGCGCCAAAGACAGTTCCAGCGCCGGAAGCGAAGGCGCCGGTGAAAGAACAGGTTGCTCCGGTTGCAACCAGGCAGATCGGCGAGACGATTACCCATAAGGTTAGAGCCGGTGAGACGGTGTGGGGAATTGCTACAAAGTTATTCGGCAATCCGGAGCTCTGGAGAAAATTTGTCGAGATTTACAACCGCCAGCATCCGGGAGCCCCGATCAAAGTTACCGACCAGGGAAACGGCTTTATGCACGCGCTGATCATTACCGGCCAGGAACTGACCCTGCATGTCGACGCGGATGTAGCCGCGTTGTTGACCCCGGAAGCGAAGAAGACGGTTGCCGCGTCCGAACCGGCAGCGGTTGCTCCGGTAGAAACCCAGGCCGCAGCGCCAAAAGCACAGCCGGAAAACAAGGTCTGGAAATATACGGTTAAAGCCGGAGAGACGTTATCCGGTATTGCCAAGCAATTTTTCGGCGGCGCGGAAAAGTGGGAAAAGTTCCGCGAGCTCTATAACCGCCAGCACCCGGACAACAAGATTACCGGTACGCTGATATTTATCGGCCAGGAATTAACTCTGAATATCGATGCGGACGTCGCGGCATTGTTTTCCGGAAATGCTTTACCAATGGCCGAGACTACGCGCAGCAGCGTGACCCCGGCGGCGCCTGTTCCGGCAGAGCGCAAACAAACTGTAGCCGCCAAGGTTGCCCCGGATAAATCCAATGAAGGGCTTTTTAGCCGGATCCGTCGGTGGATGGATAATGTGAAGCCGGATGCCAAACCCGATGTGGATATTTATCGTCCTGTTCCTCCGCGGCTGGAACGCAACTATGAACGCGGGTTGGCAGAGGCCATTGTTAAATTGCTGATCAATACCCCGGTGCGGGAGGAAAACGGCGGGCATCTTGCGGTCGCGACTACGGTCATAACCGATGCGGAAATGAAGGCCGCCAAAAACATTCATTTTTATAAAAAAGGGACAACAACGGAGATCAATCCGCGTGATACGAAAGATCGCAAGTCCATCATTTACGAATCTATAGAAAAAGACAGGGCCGCCGGTACGATTGAAAATATTCAGAAGATCGAGATCTGGGTCGGGAGAAAAGGCGAAAAAGGATCAAGGCCGTATATCGCGATGATCAAGGATAAGGGGACCGGCGAAGAAAAAATGCAGGTTTTCGACCGGTTGGAAGATATCAGCCGGATCCAGAGCCAGCTGCGTTT
Source organism: Candidatus Omnitrophota bacterium (assembly GCA_028718845.1). Taxonomy (GTDB): domain Bacteria; phylum Omnitrophota; class Gorgyraeia; order B26-G9; family B26-G9; genus JAQULA01. The sequence goes on along the minus strand of JAQULA010000018.1, from coordinate 12,948 downwards.
TTATCAATTCCCCAAATATAATGAACCGAAGGATGATCGCGGCCGCGGACCGGCAGTGACCGACCCGATGATGATCGCTGAGCTCAAGGAACAAGGCATTAGTTTAGATGTCTGGCAGGAAGGGGAAGATGCCAACGGAAAGTATGAATACCGCCTGAATTTCGGCAAAGTAGCTGCGGAGATAACCCTGGAAGGCGTGAAAAGCTACGCGTTAAGCCGTGCCTTGCATTTGAAAGTCATGAACGAGATACTGGGCAATCTCGACGTCGATACTCAATATAGGCTGGTCAAGGAAGGCAACAGCGGCATTTTCCCGATGGGCCTGGCCGCTCCCAAGGACAAGGTGGAAAACGCGTTCGGGGCCATGCCGGAAAAACCTTTGCAGGGCAGAAGCCCGTATATCGGCGCGGTAATGATGCAGAAAAACGGCAGTCCGGTCCAGGTGCGGACCTATATCCAGAGCGATAACCTGAACAAGGAGTATGGCAAAGAGATAACGGTCAGAGATGAAAAAGGGAAAACCGTAAAGCTTTCGGACTTAGGGCCGGATGGAAAAGGTTTTGACCGGGTTTATTACTTTTACAAGGATAAAAACGGAAACATAACCTTCCGCCGCATGCATTTTCTTGCCTATAACCGCCAGGCCCGGCTTGTCGAGGTCAACGCGCGTACCAGCCATGACGTGATTGCCCTGGGAGAGGAAGGCGATGCCGAAGTCTCTCAAAGAGTGTCGAAAGAGGAAGACTGGTCGGAAAAGGATATTATCTGGTTCGGGAAGAACGCGCTGAATAAGCAGATCATGGGCACGATACTCGGCCAGCAGATGCATAAGATTGCCGTGGAGAATGCCTATAAGCAACAGAAGCTGTTGAAAGCGCGCATGATTTTTGAAGCGGTCATGATCCCGGTCAATTTAATGGGCGGCTATGCTACCACCGGAATTTTTAACCTTTTAGCGAAGCCGGCGGCGCAGGCCGGTTTGCGGATCATTTTCGATATGCTGTTTACCCGTGCCAGCATACCGACGGGGGCTAAGATGCAGGGCCCGATAGGCAAGGATACGGTAGAGACCTTTATCGCCGGTTATTTATTTTCCCGCACGGATGCCGGGAAAAATATCCCGTTCAGCAGTTTTGTTACCGAGGATAAGAACGGCAATCTAAGCATAAATAAATCCAGTCCGGCCGGGATTGCTTTCGGGAAATATCTTCAGGAACAGAGGGATAACCCGAAATCCGATCTTCATCTTTGGCTGAACATGGCCATGACCGATGAATCGAGCAAGAGTTTTGTCGCCTATGTCCAGGGCCAGAAGAATTATTCCGTGGCCATGTTCATTATCGGATTAATGGATAACCTGACCCGTCTGGACACCGAAGGTATACAAAAGACCGATGCCTTGCGTAATATCCTGGCAACGCGCTATTTCAGTCTGACCGGCGATGTCAATATCATGGCCGTGCTGGGAGCGGCGATAGGAAAGCCGATGCTCGGCGGCGGGGTTAATATGCAGGCGTTCCGCGAGGGATGGGGAAATTTCTGGGAAAATTACATGAATTTCTTTGGGGTGACGATTAATGCCCAAAGTGTTATCAACACCTTAGCGTCTTTGTCCAGCGACAAAAAGGTTTTTCAATATGACTCGACACTGCCGAAACGCCGCGCTATCAATATCAACTTCCTTGGCTTCCCGATCATGAGTTATTTTGAACTCAAGAATTCTCAGGCGTTTACCAAACACGCCGGATCATTCGCGTTCGAAGTCGAGTCCAGCAACAATATTTTCAGTAAGAAATGGTGGCTGGACAAGGTTACCCCGTATACCGAAGACCAGTTCCTTAAGCTGAATTTGGTGCCGCTCGGGGATGTTACGATCGAAGGGGATAAAGGTCAGCCCGTGCGCCGGGTGTACTACGTTAACGCGGACACCGGCGGCATCGTGTTCCTGGGAGATAAGGGATATGAGAGCAATCTGGAGCGTTTGAAAAAAGACGTCGAAAAGTTCGACCAGTTCATGGCGGTTATGGGAGAGGGCGGCGGCCGGATCGAGAAAAAGGGATTTGATGCCGGGGCCATCCTTGATTCATTGGAAAAACTGGTGTTAAAAATAGCCAATTCCAATGAATTGATCGGAAAAATTTTATCCGGAGTATTGAATCTCCGCCATCCGATTACCGGGATAACCCCCAGTTACATGTATGCTCCGAAGACGGATGCGAATAAAATAGACTGGGCGTTTACCTATGACATGGCGTTGGAATCCCTGGGGCTTGCTTCGGCAGGACAGGAAGAACAATCGAATGTCATGCTCAAGTATTTTTTAGATAATCGCTGGCTATATCAGCAGGATGATAAAGGCAGATATAACGGCGGAATATATAACGCCATTGATATCTCCCGGTTGCCTAAGGCAACGGAAAAACCGGTAGCCGAATTTCTTGTCCATGCCGGGCCCAATGCCTGGGTCGGCGCCGCCCTGGTCCAGGGGATTATGCGTGATAAAGCCGGTCAAGCTGCCTGGCAAGCAGTATTGAGCGAACAATTGGCCGACCGAAACAAGGCTTTAGACGCGTTTAAGCGGAGCGGCAGGCTTAGTGATATTTTTGAAGGCCGAGGGGAGGCGCAATTCGGGTTCTTCGGGCTGAGGACAACAAAACTTAAGGCGTTTCATAAGGCGTTATCCGGCCCGGCGCAGGATTATCTTAAACAGGCCCGGCAATTGGCGGATTTCATCGTCAGATTGCAGGACAAGGACGGCGGCATCCGGCATGGGCCGGCAGAGTTGAACCGGAAATCGACGGAAGAAAATATCGTTTCCTACGGATACCTGTCCATGATGTACGACCTGACCGGAGAATCAAAATACCGGGATGCCGCGGAAGGGCTCCTGAAATGGTTGATTGCCCCCGGAGGTTACGACCAGCAGGGATTCTTTAATCGCGGCATGGTTCTTAATGAGAAGACCGGGGGTTGGGAAGTTGACCGCACCTATGCAACGGACGCCAATGCCCTGGCGATTGTTGTTATCGGGCCGGAGATCCTGAATAATCTGCGGATAAACGGGACCTATGCGTTCGGATCCAATGACGCGGCGAAGAAGATTATAGACAACCTTGAGGCAAAGGCCAAGGTAACGGTCGACCACATCCCTGTTGATGGAGAAAAACCGATCCGGGTTACGGGCTATGATTTCACCGATCAGCAGGGCCGGGGCGAACGGGAAGCGGTGGTTTCCGCGGAAATGACCGGCCATGTGATCAAGGCGCATAAAACGCTGGCAAATTATTATGAGAATGCGGCTGTGCCTGATGTCGCCGGGGCGAAGCGGGAACGTGATGCCGCCGCCGAACTTTTACTGGGGGATCAGGCCAAGGGTATTAACGGTATCAACAGTATTGCCGTGGACACTAAACTCGGAAAAGAAGGCGATGAGGCCAAAACCGGGCTGGGCGCCGTGTTGCCCGGCTTTACCAGATCGAGTATGGATTCACCGGACCAGCTCCCGCGGTATAACTGCAAGAATGAAAAGGGTATGGTTACCGGGGAAGCGGTTGAAACCCGTTCGATCGGCAGTATGAACGCACTCTGGCTGGTTTTGGCGGAGAATGACGTCAATCCGTTCGATCTAAAGGGCATGAAAGTGGTTTCGGCGAAGATTGAAGAATATTCTCTGGCCGAGGCCGAGATCTATAAATTAAAAGGCGAAATCGACGGATTGCTGAGACAGAAAGCGGACCCGAAAAACTGGGATCCGGCCCAGGAGCGGCAGTTGAATGAAAAATTGACGGATATCCAGGATAAAGTAGCCGCTTATGACAAGGCAAATATCATTTCCGCAAATTCCAAGGAAGATAATGCCGCACTTGATGAAATACTTAATCTTTTGCGAAGAAAATCAGCCGGGGACTGGGATCCCGACACGGATGAACCGGCGCTGCAGAAAGCAAAGGCGAAACATCCTTATTATGCAGGATGGATACGCCTGAGCAGCCTGTCGCGAAAGCAGTTTATGGAAGAACAAATCTCGAAATTGGAGGCGAAAAAAGCCGGGAAAGAAGGGCTTTCAGCGGAGGAACAAAAACAGCTCAGCGATTTTAAACGACAGCTGCCTTTATTCGGCAAGGACAAATTGATCAGCGTGGATATTTTTAAAGGGGTTTATCAATATTATGACGCTGCAAAAAGATCCGTAATTACCGTTACCCTGATCGCTCCGGCCAAGGCGCTTGCCCTTGAACGCGAGAAGCGGGAAAAGGAAAAAGAAAACGCGGACAAACAGTTTCAGCTCATGGAAAAAGGCGGAGTGATTATCACCGACCAGCGGAGCGGACGGCTGATTGAGATATTGTCCGGAGGTGAGGGCAAAGATCCTTTGCGGGATTTTATGAATGAGGTCAGGAAAAAGATTGCCGCCGGCGATCCTGATTTTACCGTGGAAAAAGTGGAAAAGATAATGAATGATCGTTGGGTGTATACACTCAAGAAATACACGGGCAGCGATAAAAAAGAATATGCGAATGTAACCGTAACGTTGATCTTCCCTCATCATAAGGAATATGTTGATCATGATATAGAGAATCTTCGGACCGGGGAAAGGGAAACCCGAGTTTATGCTTACGGCTTGTTGTCCAAGGTAATTACGAAAGATAAAGTTACGGTCATAGAATATAATGAAAACGACGAAGAAATCGCAAGCCATGTGTATGTCAATAAGAGCGGGACAATAGATACGAATGCGGTGTTTGACGAAAATCAAGTATTGGAATCTACTCAGACTGTGGTCAATGATGAAACCGACGTCGATCCGGTGACCAAGGCCATACACCGGATGTTGATCAAAAAGGTAACGGATCCGGCTTCCGGAGCAGTGCGTTATGAAGTGTATAAGAGCCATGAACTGCCGATCCTTACTTTTGACGAAAAGTATGTGACCAAAGTCGAGTTTGATGAGTTTGGGCATGAACAAAAAAGCACAACCTATATTAATACCGGTACGGCGGACAAACCGCGCTGGGATGAAGCCAAGCCGGTAATCGAGTCAAAGACCCTGAATTACAATCCGGAATCCAAATGGTCGACAAAGATGGTGTTCGACCGCGAGCGCGGTAAGACCAATGTCGAAGTCAGGGATAATTACGGTCGGCTGATCAAGAAATATGACGGCAAACTGGTAAAGGATACTACCGGAAAACCGAGTTACCTTAAAGTAATTCCTTCGCGGACCGGCCGCGGTAATCCTTATGATGTCGATGTGAGGGATAATGGCTTTCGTTTTGTCGTGGAAAAAGAGAGCTCGTTCTATTACGAATATGAAGACCGTTTTGCCCGGGAACATAATCTTGGCCGGGACAAGGCGGAAATTATGCGTATCCTGGGGTTGCGCGGGAAAGCGATGGTCGGGGAAACCTATTTGTATGAAGTTGACCCGCGTACCGGTGTGGGTAAACGCGTGAGCGATGAGCCGGTCGGCAGGTCTTCGCTGCGGCCGTTCAAGAACGGCAATTATTTCGACGAAGACGGCAATATCTTATTGCAGATGTCCATTCCGAAGCAGAAACTGGTTCTGCAGCAGCTTATCGATAAACAGGGACGGAAGATCGTCGATTTCTATGGTCATATGGAAGGCAATACTTTTGTGCGTGAGAAAGTTTCCTATTCGTTGTACAGCACGCAGCAGCTGGAAGCGTTTAAACAAAAGAATCCGGCTTTATATGATAATCTCAAAAAAGAATTTGCCGGCCTCGGGATTGATATCGAATCAACCGATTTCCGCAATGCGATGAATCATTGGGGCAAGGTTGATGTGGCCATGGTGGGAGCGACATTCTCCTATGATGATGCCAGCCAGCGGCCGGCGGAATTAATCGCGTTGTCAACAGTGCGTCCGGATGCTGCCGGCAGATATATCCGCAAAGACGGAAATGTTCTGGTATTAAGTAAAGATGTGCAAAAAGTCGATGTTACCGAGCAGGTGATCGACAGTAATGGCCGCGTACAGGTGAAATACAGCGGAAGGTTCGATACGCGTTCCGGTAAGTTTACCCGCGAAAAAGAAACGCTGTTCTATTATACCTATGACAACCGTTTTGACGCGGAATACGGAATCGCTCCGCAGTTTGAACAGGATATGAGGATCCTGGGGTTATACGGCGTGGCTATGGTCGGGGAGACATTTACCTACAATGAGCAGACCCAGCAGCGCGGCGGGTTGGTGGCGTATTCATTCCTGAGACAATTTCATGAAGGCAAAGGCGATTACGTCGATAACCAGGGTAATATTCTGGTGCAGCAGACTACCGCTGATCAGCACGTAACCCAGCAGGATGTTATCGATAATCTGGGCCGGACGATTATCCGCTATAAGGGAAAACTTCCTTCGAACACGATAAATTTTGAAAGAGCCCAGGTCTCGCGCTTCTTCTACGGAACTCAGCAGCTGCAGGCGTTTGCCAAAGAAAACCCGGCGTTGTATGAGGAGCTCATCAAAAAATATACAGACCTTGGCTGGGATATCAATAGCGAAAGTTTTAAAGAGGCATTCAACCGCTACGGGAAAATCGGCGTAGGGCTGATCGGCGCGACCTATATCTACGATTCGAAAACCGGCAAAGAAGCGGAATTAATGACGGTTTCTCATATCAAAGAGCTGAAAAAAGAAAATTATACCGATATCCAGGGAATTACCCGTCAGCGCGGTATGTACATCGATAGCATGGGTGATGTTCTGGTTGAGATGAAAAATGTTACGAATGGGTTGGAGTGGCAGGAACAGATTGACAGCGCCGGCAGGATCAGAATTAAATATGACGGCAAGTTTGTTAAAGGTGATTTTAAAAGAAATCAGAAGACTTATTATTTTTACAGTTCACAGGATTTTAAAGCTTTTAAGGCGGCACATCCGGAATTGGCTAAAGAACTTGACGCATGGAAAGCGAAACTGGCAAAACAGAAAAATATCGATATAGAAGCGGTAATGGACGAACTTGGCCGCCGCAATATTGCCATGGTCGGGTTTACCTATCTTTATGACGCCAAGGATAATAAAGAAACCGAACCGCTGGCTTTCTCATTCTTGAATAATGTTGTCCCGGGAAGTGATGGGACAAAAGTCAGTGATTATTTTACTCCCGAAGGCAATATCTCCGTGCAGATGGTTCGTATGAAACAGCAGTTGACCTGGGAAGAGATCAAGGACAACTTTGGCCGGCCGGTCACGGTGTATGATTGGGATAATGTTAAAGGGACCTTTGGGCGAGTCAAGGCAACGAACTATTACTATAGTTACCAGGACAATCCGAAGCGCATCGGTAACCTTGGACTTAAGAGCTCAGCGCTTAATGATATGGAAAAATTGGGCAAACTGGGATTTGCCCTGGTCGGCGAGACGTATTTAATCGATCCGAAAACCGGAATGCCGGAAGCTAATCCGGTAGCATCATCAGTGATGCAGGAAATCAGATCTGGCGTGAGCGGGATTTTTAACCGTTATTTCAATCAGAACGGAGAAATGCTGATCCGTTTGAAAAATGAAGAAACCAAACTGGTCTGGGAAGAACAGAAAGACTCCCATGGCCGGGTGTTGTTTGCCTATGATGGCAAAGAAGAAAACGGTAAATTTGTGCGGAAGACCGTAACCCGGTTCTATTACGATTATGATCAGAAATTGTTTAACTTCATTGCCGACAATATGTCTCTTAGCTGGCAGAAACTGGGTAAGAACAATGCTCAGATGGGACAAGAGATACAAACTGCAATGGAGCTTCTGGGCAAATATGACATCGCTACGATCGGTGCAACCTATCGTTATGACAGTAATCTTGAAAACGGGGTTAGTCCGGACTTTGATCAGGCGAAAAATAAAGCACTGGCATTATCGATTCTGGAAAAATTTAATGCTGATGAATATGACGTGCGAAAAGCCGGGATGAAAACCGATTACCTGAATGATTTAGGCTATATCAAGGCCATGATCTATAATACCAAGTCCAAACTGTTGTGGGCCGGGATAAAGGATAACAAAGGGCGAGTCCAGTACAAATATGAAGGTTATGAAACCGATGAAATAATAAACAACAAGAGCGTAAAAGTGTTTAAGTGGGTTTGGGTTACGAAGATGAACTATGACTGGGGCGACCGGAGAAATTACGGGGCTCTGGGGATTGCCTATAACAGCCGGAGCTATTTCCACGATGAAGAAAGCGGGACCAAGAGAGACGTGGTCAATGTCGATGCCGCAACCGCGGGTGTTATCGGCGCCGTGAATAGTACGCGCGACAGTAAACAGCGTGCGGCTGCTATCGAAAAAGAATTACAGAAATATTTCAAAGGCCGTTTTCATCGCCAGCTTATTTGCGCCGATGTCGAAGCCGCGATCGGGCAAAAAGATTTCGAAGCCAGGGTTAATCAGATTCTAACTAAGTATTCATCTTTCCATATCGACTGGGATTTTGGAGAAGGGGCTCCGGTGGTTACCGAGTCTCAGATCGTTCCGTTCGATAAAGAAGGGAAGAAATTCATCGATGAGAGTGGAAATGTGGTTTTCCATATGCACCAGACGAAACGCGCTCTGGATTACCAGGAAGTGAAAGACAACCGCGGCCGTATCGTTATTGTTTTCGACGGGCAGTTCTCCGACCAGCAACCGCTTGATAAGGCTTTTCTGACAACTCTGAAGAGCACCGGCTCCGACACGATGGAAGAAAAGATCTCTGTTTATCAGGGCCGACTTACATCCGAACAACGCGCGGAACTTAATAAACGCCTGGGCGCCTGTAACGGCAGCAAGAGCGTCGCTCAGGGGTTGAAACAAGCCTTAGTTGATTTCGATGTGGCACAGGTTACCTTGGCTGATTTGGCAGAGAAAATTTATGCCCAGCGGGCTAGATACGGCTTAAGCGGATTGGCAAAACAGGATATCGCGCAAATTTTATCCGTGCCGCGTTATGACTTTTTTAAACGCGAAATCATGTCATTCTCCTATTATGAAGATTCCGATCTCGACCTGATCAGCGTATCCAATCGCGGCGAGGCATTTTTCTATCAACCGCGTGAGGAACTGCTCAAAAGCCTAACGTCGCAAACAAACGTAAAAACCGCCATTGGAACTTATCGTGGCCGGCTGCGTACCGACCAAGAACGCGGTGAATTTGAGCAGTGGTTAAGCGCCAATGGAGGAGAAGATAAGATAGCGGAAAGTTTGGCCTCGGCGGTTAAAACGCAGGCGAATAATTATAACAACAAGGCGCAATATATTACTCCGGCCGATCTGGCAGAAGAAATTTATAGCCACAATGCGGATTCCTTTTCGAAAAATCTGCGGGGCTTGGATCTAAAAGAGAGAGAAGAATCGGAGAAGAATATTAAACGGCATATCGCGCAAATCTGCAGCGGATTGTTTGGGAAAAGCATAAGCTATTCCTGGTTGGTGCCGTTTAAAGAAGACGGCGATACATCGATTGATAAATACCTGAGTCCGGCCGGGAATATCCAGTATGAGGCGGTTGAGTACTGGAACTCGACAGTGGCCAAGAATGGCAAGTCGTTATCTACCAAAGCGGATGTCCATTACCGCAAAACCAAAGACAACCTTGGCCGCGTGCTGAACCATACCTGGGGGTATTGGAACGAGAAAAAAGAATTCAAAGAATTGATGAAATTGGTAGCAAAGTATGAACATAAGTATGGAAAATTCGGTATTGCCGATATTACGACCGCGTTTTTGACCGAGGAAGGCTGGACATTGTTTAACTATTCAAAAGCGGTGAACCTGGATTTCCATACCGGATCGGTTGATTACGCGGTTGTCAAGACCATGGTTCCGGAAGATAAACAGGAGTCGATTAAGCGGCGTAAACAAGCCGAGCAGGGAAAGATGAGCAAAGCTGAGCAGGAAAACAAGCTCAGATTGCTGGGGCAGGATTTGGAAAAGAAATTTGAAGATTTTTGGCAATTGTTCCGAATCCCTTTACCGCGGAAAGAGATGGTGGCATTGGTTAATGACAAGGTAAAGGATGAAGTTAGGGCAACAAAGATTGTCGACGTGTTTATCCAACAGTATTTTATCCTGGGCCAGGAATTTACCAGTGAAGAAGAGGTTATTAAAGCCGGGAAAGAGCTGAAGCTTGATAAAGAGGATCTTTTCCTGTCTCTGGACCCGGAGAACCCAACGGATGCAAAAATCATTGATATGCTGTTGAACGGATTGAAAAAGCATCAAGCGACGATCGTCGTTGAACCGAAAACCGGAGTTGTTCCCACGTCTGCGCGGCCGAAAATCCTGCAAATGTGGATGGAAATCAAGAACAATAAAGGACATCTGGAGATCATTTTCAACGGTTATGTTAACCAGGAATATAATCCGTTGGGTAAAGCGAAAACCATTAAATCGATAGAGCTGGATAAACAGTTTATTACGTACCTCAATTATTTAAGAGAAAAGAATATAGGGTTATCGCAGGGCAGTAATACCTTTATGTTTGATCACCGGTTGATGGAGGGCGATATCACAACAGAACAGGAGTTGAACGCGTACAAGTCGGTCCAGACGCCGCTGGCGACCACCGATACGCTGGTGTTGTTGCCGGACGGAACCATGGTTTACGACATGAAAGATACGAGTAAAGATAAACTGGCGTTAACCCGTACGCTGTACTATCCGGATGGCCGGATAAAGTTCCAGATTTCCAAAAAAATGATGGGTGAAGACCCGCGCTGGAGAATCGATTATTTCGACGAACGTCAAAACCTGGTTGCCACGTTCCGCGATGATACTTCGCACACAGAAGATGAAATAATCGAGAAACTCAGTAAGGCGAATATTGAAAATTGGCGGCCGTACCAGCGGCATCACATGGTTACATCGGAAGACGGTTATACCTTTGTGCTTACTGATTTTATCGGGGAAACAGGCCAAGGGTGGTTTTCTTCTCAGAACGCGTTATTGTTGAACAACGGCCGTCCATTGGTCAAGGCAGTGAATATGCATCAATCGATCGGCTTATCGCAGAAAGAACATTTCTCGCAAAAAGCAGTCCCGGAAGGTTTTACCCGGTCGTTATGGTGGCTGTATTTTGATAAAATCCGTAATAATATTTTCAGTCAACTCCGTGACGTTGTCGCGAAACAGGCGGGAAAACTGAATATTGACATTATTGGTAAGAAAGTCGGATCGGAACAAGTATTTGATTCCATGCTTGAAGAAGCCAATAAGCAAAAAGAAAAAGATGACAGTGAAGGTGATCAAGGCATTACAATTAAAATATTGAAAGAAAACGGAACCTTTGCCGAAACGAAGATTGAACCCAATGGGTTGAAGTTTAAATTAGGAAAGATTATTACTTACAGTATCAATATCCCATTCACGGATTTTTACATTTGGTGGTGGGCTTTCCCGGTTGCCGTTGGGTTAGCTTTGTGGGCATTCAGCCGCAACAGTATGAATAAGTGGAAGAAAAAAGCCGAGGAGTTCTATAATAAAAAAGGCAAGAATAATATCAATCGTATGAGCGAAGAAGAGCTTAAGCGCTTATTCCTCGATGTGAAAGCAGTCGAATCCGAATCGGATGCGGAAACATTCGCGAGGGAAGTCATTAATTACCGCCAGCGGACCAAGAGTTTCATGAATGCAGACGAAGTAGAGACGTTTCTTGGTGCAAAAGGGATGGAAGCCGTTGCTCGGGGAAAAGTTAAAGAAGCCATTGTTGTAGCCGATTCCGTGCCGGATTTCTATGACGATACTAACCTTCGGCTGCAGCAGCTTAATCGGATGAGTGCTGAAGAATTGGCGAAAATGTTCAGAAGCGCCGGAGTCGATGAAAATATCGCGAATACGGTAGCGGATAATTTCGTCAAAGCGGCAACGGATAAACCATTTGAAACTTTGGATGAGGCCAAAAAATTCCTAAAAGATCAAAATATCGAGTATAAGATACTGAACACGCTTTTCGGCTCTGGTAATCTATTGCGTGCTCCGCCGCGTTCAGCGGAAACCAGACAGCAGGTGAAGGCTGAGTTAGGGGAGATACGTGATGTGGCTGAGCCGGCGGTAGCTGCAGAGGAGAAGTTTGAAGCGGCGGTGTCAGATGCAATGGCTTCTATAGTTGCGCTTCTTATCGACAAAGGAGTTGAAGAGAAACGAGCCCGAGAATTAGCGGCAGATTTTGTACAAGAAATTCAGAACAACCCGCTGGACGTAGCAAAACTATCCGACCTGCTTATTAGCGCGAAGATTGAAGAAAGTGTTGCTCAAACAGTTGCGGCTGAATTCGTTCAGGATGTTCAGAGTCAGCAAGTGTTTAAAAATTTGATTCAGGCCAAAGAATCTGCTGACCAAGCAATAAAACCGTTATGTGATGTGCTTTCCCAAAAACTTCCTGATTCTAAAGATGATTTTGACGCGCAGTTAACTCCGCCGATTGCGTCTATTGTAAAAAATCTTCTCGATAAAAACGGCCGTCTTGGCATATTGAAAGTTAAGCAATTCAAAGCCATTCTTAATGATCTTATCGCAAAGCTTGAACGGAATGAGCGGATTCCGTCGGCGATTGATTTTTACGTTATTGAAGAAAGTATTAAAGCCGCGTTTGATCCTATCGTTCAGGGCTATTTGGACGATATCGATCCCAACGGCGAATTCCCTGCCGAGTACGATCGCTTAAAACAGATGCGGTTCCGGGAAATTCTTGCGGTCCTGATAAAGAATCCTTATGGTATCCGGCGTATCGTTGATGGCACCTATAAGGGCGAATATCTGATTGAAGAGCCAGAGTCGATCGGCGTGGATCAGGAAGCGGCAATGAAGCGCGAGGATTTTGGCAAAGACAAAGAAAAGACCCCGTTTACCATTCGTTTCCAGGCATGGCAAGGCGTGTTTACCCTTCCGTATTATCCCTACAAACTCGGCAGCGCGCTGACCGGCCGGGCTAACTTGATTCGCTATTTGTTCAGAAA
>JAQULA010000017.1 GCA_028718845.1 Candidatus Omnitrophota bacterium | reverse complement strand
TGACGCCAACGCAAACCGGCTACGGGAAGGATTGCGCGTGCTGGAGGATATCGTTCGATTCATTCTTTCCGATCGAAACCTTACCGCGCGGTTTAAAACGTTACGGCACCGGGTTACCGCGGCTCTGCAGCGAGACACGGCAACGCACCCGCTGATAACCGTGCACGAACGTTACGCCCGGAAAGATGTCGGACGAAAAAACACCGTTTCCGAACTGCGGAGGAAAAATATCAGCGATTTGTTCCTGGCCAATGCCCAGAGGGTAAAAGAATCGCTCCGGGTGCTGGAAGAATTTTGTAAACTTTACAATCGCTCCTCCGCCGCTGAATTCAAGCGTTTACGCTATACGGTGTACGAGCTGGAAAAGCGTTCTATTGAAAAAATCTTGGAATTATGTCATAATTAAATATCGTCAACATTAAAAGAACGAACTTGAAAGGTATGTCAGCGGCCATCGCATTATCCCGGCAAAACAAGTAACGATTAAAACCGGAGACGGCCATGCAAAAAAGACGCTGCATCCGCATACTCCCGGCACCATAAATGCCCGGACATGCTTAGCAATAAATCCGCAATTCGACAAAGAGCTACGATTTATCAGCGTTATGATACGTTCGTTCTTTGAGAAAGGAATGATGAAAACATTACTGGAATGCTCACGGCAGGGAAAGATCACGCCGCTGATACGTTCAGTCGCAATTTCCGAATGCCTGGCCCCGCGCACCGTAATGAAATTAATTGCCGAGGGTAAAGTGGTTATTCCGGCGAACACGTCCAGACAATTACGGAAACCCTGCGGTATCGGAAAAAACATGCGGGTTAAAGTCAATGCCAATATCGGAACTTCTCCGGACAAAGCGGACATCCGCGAAGAACTGAAAAAGCTAAAAACTGCCGTCACTTTCGGTGCCGACACGGTGATGGATCTAAGCATCGGAGGCGACATTAAAAAAACCCGCCGGGAAATCGTCCGGCATTCTCCGGTGGCAGTGGGAACGGTGCCGATTTACGAAGCAGCGGTGGCCGCTCAAAAGCGCCATGGATCATTGATGAGCATGAGCGCGGCAGATCTGCTGGAGGTCATTGCCGAACAAGCGCGCGAGGGAGTGGATTTTTTCACCATACATTGCGGGATCACCAAAAAAACCTTAAAAGTATTGCATTCGCAACAACGGCTATTGGGCATTGTCAGCCGGGGCGGAGCGCTTATTGCCCAGTGGATGTTGCGCAATAAAAAAGAAAATCCGTTCTATGAATTCTTCGACGATATTGTGGCAATCGCCAAACAATACGACATCACTCTGAGCCTGGGTGACGGACTGCGCCCCGGGTCGATTTTCGACGCCACGGACAAGCCGCAGATCGCCGAACTTAAATTATTAGGGCAGCTGGCACAACGGGCCCAGCGCCAGGGAGTACAGGTTATGATTGAAGGCCCCGGACATGTGCCGATCAATCAAATCCGGGAAAACATCCGGTTACAAAAAAAATACTGTCATGAAGCGCCGTTTTACGTATTAGGACCGCTGGTAACCGATATCGGGGCCGGCTATGACCACATAACCGCGGCAATCGGATCCGGAATCGCCGCAGCATACGGCGCGGATTTTCTCTGTTTTGTAACACCGGCCGAACATATTAAATTACCGGCAAATCAGGATGTTAAGCTCGGGGTAATCGCCAGCAAAATTGCCGCCCATAGCGGAGACCTTGCCCGGGGGAATAAACAAGCCTGGGCCTTGGATAAGGCGATGAGTACGGCCCGAAAAAAACGCGACTGGAAGGAACAAATCCGGCTCTCGATCGACCCGGAGCATACTCAAGCGCAGCGGCATATGTCCCGGCCGAAAACAAACGATGTCTGTACCATGTGCGGTGATTTTTGTTCAATGAAAATGATGGAAAAGGACCGCAAACCGGAGTAGTTTACGGGTGGCGGTATTGTAATATTGTTATTTGATTATTAAGCGGGCGTAGTTCAGTGGTAGAACATCAGCTTCCCAAGCTGAATATGAGGGTTCGATTCCCTTCGCCCGCTCCAGATTTGCTTAATACAAGGGAATCGAAGCAAGTGAACGGAGCGACCAGGCGGGAGCTCAAAACCGCAGGACTGCGGTTTTAGTTAATACGGGGGCCTGCGTAGTGAACCGCACGACGCGGTGAACGTAGTAGGCGATTCCCTTCGCCCGCTCCGGATTTTTCCCGGAAAGGGGCAGTAAAAGATTTTCCGGCAATCGCCGTCGGCACTGTCGACGGCGGGGGGACCGGACACGGAAGGAAGAATACGCTGCAAATAACCGCATTGACGTCCACGGATGAAACGTTAAAATGCCTAACTAATTGTCACAATAGAGCATCTAACGGTATTTTGCCGGAATAAGGCACAGACAATTCTTAACAGTCATCGTTGATGAGGTTTTCATGCGAATTATTTGTAAGTCACTGCTCGTGTGTTTATGTGTAGCTGTTGCCGGCGGCTGCGCTCCGCAAAAGAAAATCGCCGCCGTCCCCAGACCGGCAACCGTGATAATACCCCCGTCAGTTCCAGGCACATACCACTTGGTAAAAAAAGGGGAGACCCTTTGGCGGATCAGCCGGACTTACAATATTAATCTTGACGACCTGGCCCGATTTAACCGGATTACCGACACCTGCAGCATTGAAATCAATCAAAAAATTTTTATTCCCGATTCTCTGCGTACCGTTCCGCGCAATGAACAACCAGCCTTGGGCGCAACAACCGACTTCATTTGGCCGTACAAAGGGCCATTAGCTTCCTGTTACAATCAATTAAACCAGAACGTACGCAATCAGGGTATCGATATCATTGCCCGCGTCGGCAGCTCGGTTAATGCCGCCGCCGGAGGAAATGTGATTTTCACTTCGGAAAACATGCGCGGTTACGGTAAAACCATTATTATCCAGCATCCGGGTAACTTTATCACCACCTATACCAACAGCCAGGAAAACCTGGTAAAAACCGGTGATTACGTGAAACAGGGCCAGACAATTGCCAAAGCCGGATCTTCCGGACGGACTTCTCGCTGTATTGTCCATTTCGAACTGCGAAAAAACAACCGGCCGCAGAATCCGTTATTATATTTGCCGTAAAACAAGGTGGAAACGAAGCCGATGATTGAACGTATCTCTGAACAAAGCAAAAATTACGCGCGGACGGAAACGGTCAGCCTGCTCATGAAGCGGGTTAATGCCTTTAAAAACAACTATCGCCAAAACATCGCCATTATCGGCTACCACAGCGTCGGAAAAACAGCGCTTATCCTCGATATCATGCACCGGTGCACGTGTAAGGAAATCGTGCCGATCTATATCAATGTGCGATCACAATCTCTGGAACTGCTCGCTAAAAATTTTATCGGGGTATTGCTCTATCAATACCTGAACACGGAGATGGAGGGGATCGAGGACAATCTCGATTTCCTGCTGGCCCAATGCTCCGGGAAGATCCCGAAAACCTTGCGGGAGATCGAGCATATCAATAAACTCATGCGGGAGAAAGGTAACGACGATGAACTATATGTCATGCTGCTGGAACTCCCCCAAATCCTTTACGAGGAAACCAAAAAACCGGTCGTGCTCATTCTCGATGAATTTCATCATCTTGACCATCTGGGGCTGAGCAAGCCTTTCCTGGAATTAAGCAACAAAATCATGGTCCAAAAACACACCATGTACATTGTGATAAGCTCCGCCGTGTTCACGGCCCAAACGATCCTCAGCAAAAAATTGAGTTTACTGTTCGGAAATTTTGAAATGATCAACCTTCAGCCGTTCGATACCGCTACGGCAAAGGAATTTCTCAAAAAAGAACTCGGACAATTCAACCCGCCGGAGCCGTACGTCAATTTTCTGGTATATTTTACCGGGGGATACCCATTTTACCTGAGCACAGTCAGCGAACAAATTAAAAACACCTGTCTTAAACGCAGCGCCGAGACTATTGAAGAAAATATTTTATTGGAAAGCCTAGAAGAATTGCTGCATAAGGATCACGGAAAGCTCAATCAGTATTTTCACAGTAAATACCACGGGCTGCTCCACGCGACCCACGCGAACCTGCACCCGGCGATATTGCTGGCCGTCGCCAACGGTTTTAAAAAACCGGCCCAGATCAGCGCCTGCATAAACAAAAAGGCCCCGGAAATCAACCGGCATCTAACCCGGCTGATCCAGGCGGATGTTATCACCAAACGCGGGGTTTTTCACGACATCAACGATCCGTTGTTTGTGCATTGGCTGAAATTCGTATTTTGCCGGCAGCAAAACTCGTTCAACATGGATATTTACCAGTCCGCGCAAAAATTCACCGAACAACTGAAGGCGCATCTTAATACTTTTTTATCGGAATCGGAAAAAGACATTGAATTGCGGGTCAAGGAGCTTTTCGGATTATTCGGCAATGAAATCGTCGAATTGGATAAACGCCGTTTCATGCTGACCCATTTCGATGAAATCGGGATTCACGAGGGCAACGCCATCAGCATGGTAAACGCCCGCCACTGCAATAAAAACTGGCTCTGCTGCATCGAAAAAACTTTTGTTCATGAAGGACGGATCACCCGTTTTCTTGAAGAGACGAAACGGAAGGATTGCATAAAAAAGATCCTGATAACCCTGGACGGGATGGAAGCCAACGCGCGGTTAAAGGCGTTGGAAGCGAAAGTATGGATCTGGGACCAGCATACTTTAAACGAACTGTTTTCTTTATTCGAAAAACCACGGTTTATACAATGAAGATCGGCGTAATCTCCGACACACATATTCCGGTCGCCTGCGATGAACTGCCGGCGAGCCTGCGCAAAATATTTCAGGGGACCGACCTGATTTTGCACGCCGGCGACCTTATCGAGATGGGCGTGCTCGAAGAATTAAAAAAAATCGCTCCCCGGGTCGAAGCGGTCGCCGGCAACATGGACTCGGCCCCGGCGCATCACATCCTGCCGCCGAAAAAAGTCATAAAAGCCGGACAGTTCTCTATCGGACTGATTCACGGATGGGGAGCCCCGGAACATATCGAGGACCGGATCCGCCGGGAATTCGAAAAAATCGACATCATTGTGTTCGGGCACACCCATATGCCGATGAACATTACCAAGAACGGAATTCTTTTTTTCAACCCGGGCAGCGCGACCGACAAGGTATTCGCCAAAGAAAATACCGTCGGGATCCTGGAACTGACTTCGACTATAAAAGCCACGATAATCAAGATTTAATTTCCCTTATATTTAAGCGGAAAATTTGTTATAATATTACATCATGAAAAAATCAAACAATTTATGGGCCCCGTGGCGTATCGGTTATATCCAGGGACAAAAAACACCCGGTTGTATATTTTGCCAAAAGCACAAGCAAAAACAGGACAGCCGCAATTACATTATTCAGCGTAAAGAGCATGTTTTTTCGATGCTGAATCTTTATCCCTATAACAACGGTCACGTTTTGATCGCACCGTACCGGCATATCGCCAGGCTGGAAAAGCTGACGAAAAACGAGCAGGGACAGATTTGGGAACTGCTCAGCGAAACCACGGAGCGTTTGCAGAAAACGATCAAACCGCAGGGGTTTAACATTGGGGTGAACGTGGGTAAAGTGGCCGGAGCGGGATTCGCCGGTCATTTGCATTTTCATGTGGTGCCGCGCTGGAATGCCGACACCAATTTTATGCCCATACTCGCCGGAACTAAAATCATTTCACAGTCGCTTGACGCGCTCTACCATCTATTACGGACATGAAAGAACTTATTATTATCATCGACTTCGGGTCGCAATACAGCCAGCTTATCGCTCGACGGGTTCGCGAATACAATGTGTACTGCGAAGTCCATCCTCCGAGCATCAGCGCCGCGGACATCCGCAGCCGCCGGCCGCAGGGAATAATATTTTCCGGAGGACCTTCGAGCATCACCCAGAAAAATGCCCCGCGCTGCAGCCCGGAAATTTTCGAACTGGGCATTCCGATCCTGGGGATCTGTTACGGAATGCAGCTTATCGCCGACCATTTCGGCGGAACGGTCGGAAAGGCTTCGCACCGTGAATACGGCCGCACCGAACTGTTTATCGACGACGGCAAGGATCTGTTCGCTAAACTCGGCAAAAAAATGCTCACCTGGATGTCGCACGAAGATAAAGTGGTAAAGGCACCGCGCGGGTTCATCAAACTGGCCCACACAACCAACTCCCACATCGCCAGTTTCGCCGACCGGAAAGCGAAAATTTACGGCGTGCAATTTCATCCGGAAGTGGTGCATACTCCGAACGGAAAAATTGTCCTGCGCAATTTCTTATTTAATATCTGCGCCTGCCGCGGTCTCTGGACCATGCAGTCGTTCATCCAGGAATCGATAAAGCACATCCGGGAAACGGTCGGTAACGATGCCGTAGTTTTAGGCCTAAGCGGGGGAGTTGATTCGTCGGTCAGCGCCGTACTCCTGCATAAAGCATTGGGAAAAAAATTACACTGCATATTTGTCAATAACGGACTGCTGCGCAGCGGAGAAGCCGAGCAAGTGCAACAAACATTTACCCGGCATTATCATATGAATTTTCACTATGTCAACGCCGAGGACGAATTTCTCCGGCAGCTTAAAGGGGTCAGCGATCCGGAGAAAAAACGTAAAATTATCGGAAAACTGTTCATTCAAGTGTTTGAAAAAGCGGCCAAATCCCTGCCGGGGATAAAATTCCTGGCCCAGGGCACGCTCTATCCGGATGTGATTGAAAGCCAATCGGTATTCGGCGGACCAACCGCGGTTATCAAAAGCCACCATAACGTCGGCGGACTGCCGAAAAAAATGAAGCTTAAACTGATCGAACCGCTGCGGTTCTTATTCAAGGACGAGGTCCGCAAACTCGGAAAAGAACTGAACGTGCCTCCGGTAATGATCAGCCGGCATCCTTTCCCGGGACCGGGGCTGGCCATCCGGATACTCGGTGACGTCAATAAAAACCGGCTGGAGATACTCCGGGAAGCGGACCGGCGGTTCATCGAGGAACTCGTCAACGCCAATCTTTACCACGAGGTCTGGCAGGCCCTTTCGGTCCTGCTGCCGGTAAAAAGCGTCGGGGTTATGGGAGATGAACGCACTTATGAAAATGTCATTGCCCTGCGCGCGGTTACCAGTGTCGACGGAATGACCGCGGACTGGGCGCATCTGCCCGCGGAAGTGCTGGGAAAAGTTTCCAACCGGATCATCAATGAGGTAAAAGGGGTAAACCGCGTGGTGTATGACATCAGCAGCAAACCTCCGGCAACCATAGAATGGGAGTGACATGAAACACAGCGATTTTGTGCATTTACATGTTCACAGCCAATACAGCCTGCTTGACGGGGCCTGCCTGGTGCCGAAACTCATTGAATACGCCAATGAAATGCATATGCCGGCCTTAAGTATTACCGACCACGGCAATATGTTCGGTGCGATCGAATTTTACAATGAAGCGATGAAGCACGGCATCAAGCCGATTATCGGCTGCGAAACCTATGTCGCCAAAACCAGCCGGCTCAAACGGCAGGAAAACGGGCTCCGGGAACAATCCAATCATCTAACCCTGCTGATCAAAGACGAAGAAGGCTATAAAAATCTTATCCGGCTGGTATCTATCGCCTACATGGAAGGCTTTTATTATAAACCGCGCATCGATAAAGAAGTGCTTGCGAAATATTCCAAAGGCTTAATCGGGCTTAGCGGCTGTCTGAAGGGGGAATTTGCATCCCTGATCATGGCCGGAGATGAAAAGGGAGCGATCGAGCTTGCCCAATACTACCGGGAGATATTTGATAAAGACAGTTTTTTCCTGGAGATAATGGACCATGGGATCAAAGAACAGGCCCAGGTCAATAATGCCACCGTAAAAATCGCCAGACAGCTGGACCTCCCGCTGGTCGCCACCAATGACGTGCATTACCTCAAAAAAAACATGGCCGCCGCCCATGAGGTCCTGCTGTGCCTGCAAACTCAAACCACGCTTGAAGACGCGAACCGGATGAAGCTCAGCACCAATGAATTTTATCTAAAATCCCCCGAAGAGATGAAACACCTGTTCCGGGAAGTTCCCGAAGCAATCACCAATACCATCCGCATCGCCGAAATGTGCAACCTCGAACTGGATTTTAAATCAACGCATTTACCGCATTTCACCCTGCCGGACGGCATTGCCGAAATAGAGGTGCTCCGGGAAATGTGCATGAAACAAATCCCGGTTTGCTGCCCGAGCAACCAGACCGAGGCGATTGACCGCCTTAACAAGGAATTGGCCGTCATCAACAATGCCGGGTTTGTCAGCTATTTTCTCATCGTGTCCGACTTTGTCCGTTTCGCGAAGGACAAAAAAATTCCGGTCGGCCCGGGCCGCGGCTCGGCAGCCGGCAGTATTGTTTCCTACCTGCTGGGTATTACCGAGATCGACCCGCTCAAATACGATTTGCTGTTCGAACGTTTTCTCAATCCGGAACGGGTCAGTTTTCCCGATATTGATATCGATTTTTGTTACGAACGCCGGGAGGAGGTCATCCAATACGTCACCGAAAAATACGGACAGGACAACGTCGCGCAAATTATCACTTTCGGGACCATGGCCGCCAAAGGCGTTCTGCGTGACGTCGGACGCGTTTTAGGCCTGCCGTATGCCGACGTGGATAAAATCGCAAAATTGGTGCCGACCGATCTGAACATTACGCTCTCACACGCGTTGTCCGTGGAACCGGAATTAAAAAAACTATATCAAACCAGCGAGGTCATCAAAAAACTGATCGATACCGCGCTGGTACTGGAAGGCCTCAGCCGCCATGCATCGACCCATGCCGCCGGCGTTGTCATCAGCGATAAACCTCTCTACGAACATGTTCCCATGTTCCGGTCTCCGGAAGGGCAGTTGACCACCGGATACACCATGAAATCACTGGAAAAAATCGGCTTGCTCAAGATGGATTTTCTGGGGTTAAAAACACTCACGGTCATCGCCGAAACGGTTAAAATCATTAAACGAACCAAGGGCGTCGATTTAAATATCAGCACCATAGCCTTGGATGAACAAAAAACATTCGAACTTTTTTGCAAAGCAAAAACAAACGGCGTGTTTCAGCTGGAAAGTTCCGGCATGCGCGACCTGCTGAAAAAACTCAAACCGGACAAGTTCGAAGATATCATCGCCTTGCTCGCGTTATACCGCCCGGGCCCGCTGGGCAGCGGGATGGTCGATGATTTCATAAAGCGCAAACGGGCCGGGGAAAAGGTGAGTTACGATCACCCGCTGCTGGAACCGGTTTTAAAGGATACTTACGGAATTATCCTCTATCAGGAGCAAGTCATGCGGATCAGCAATGTCCTGGCCGGGTTCAGTTTGTCCCAGGCCGATCTGCTGCGGCGGGCCATGGGAAAAAAAATTCCCGAAGTGATCGAAAACCTCAAAAAAACTTTTGTCGACGGCGCATTAAAGAATCATGTCGACAAAGCCATCGCCGAAAGAGTCTTCGGGCTTATCGAGTTTTTCGCCGGATACGGTTTTAATAAAAGCCATTCAACCGCCTACGCGCTTATTTCATATCAAACCGCTTATTTAAAAGCCAATTATCCGGTGGAATTTATGGCCGCGCTGCTCACCAGTGAAAAAGACAACTCGGACAAGATCGCCAGCTACATCAATAAATGCAAACGCATGAAGATCAAAATTCTCCCTCCGGACGTTAATGAAAGCTA
Organism: Candidatus Omnitrophota bacterium; assembly: GCA_028718845.1. GTDB lineage: Bacteria > Omnitrophota > Gorgyraeia > B26-G9 > B26-G9 > JAQULA01. Next base: position 5,426 of record JAQULA010000017.1, on the reverse strand, counting down.
CGCCCAGTTTACGGTAGTCGGGGACGCTTCGATACGTTTCGGCCTTTCGGCCGTCAAGAACGTCGGAGAGGGCGCGGTCGAATCAATTATTGCCGCGCGCAAGACCGGCGGGCAATTCTACTCTTTTTCCGATTTTTGCAACCGGGTCGACCCGCGGGGGCTCAATAAAAAAGTGATCGAAAGCCTGATTAAATGCGGGGCTTTTGCCGGATTTGAAAAAAACCGCGCGCAACTCATGGCCGGAGCCGAAAAAATCATCGCCGCCGCCGGAGCCGCGCAAAAGGACCGGCAAAGCGGCCAACTGCTTTTGTTCGAAAACCCGGCCCAGCCGGGACGAGGTAACGACTCGCTGCCGGATATCGAGGAGTGGCCGCTGCATCAATTGCTTTCTTTTGAAAAAGAAATGCTCGGATTCTACATCACCGCGCATCCGCTCGATCAATACAAAAAGATTATCCGTAAATATTCCATACTGCACGTCAGCGATCTGCATACGACCAAAATCGCCGCCGACACCGAGGTTGTTGTCGCCGGCACACTGGAAAAGATCAAAACCACGATAACCAAACGCAAGGGCGAAAAAATGGCTATTTTGCGGCTGGAGGACACCGAATCGTTCATTGAAGTCCTGGTGTTTCCCGAGACTTACAAGCAAACCTTCGCGCATTTACAACCCGATGCCGTGGTTGTGGTCAAAGGCAAGCTCGACCTAAAGGAAGAGACCCCGAAAATCATCGCGTCCAATGTCATCCCGATCGAACAGGCCTCGCGCGTACTGATCGAGAGCATCAGCCTCAATGTTTGCGACATCGGAGAACGCCAGCAGGTTTTCGTAAAACTAAAGGAAATAATTCTCTCTCATCCCGGGAAAACCCCGGTACACCTGGCCATGCGCGCCCAACATGGCCAAAAAGTCAGGATTCAGGCGGATGCCAGCGTGGAGGTAAACAGCACCCTGCTGGCGGATCTGGAAAAGGTTTTGGGAAAAGAAGAGGTTTTAATTAATTTAAAACGCTAATCAAGAAGGAGCGGACTATGGAAAGCAGTTTGAATTTCTACGCGGAAATGCGGGCAACCACACGAATCCGGTCTAGGATCAAAGTCAAACTCGACCGCCTTGACAGCGACGGAAGCATCGAGGACCTGGGAGAGACCGTGGCCAAGGACATCAGCCCGGAAGGCATGCTTATCGAACTGACCAAACCGCTGGGGATCGAGACAAAATTAAAACTTGTGTTCAAACTCCCCAAAATCGACACGCCGGTGGAAATAAACAGCCGGGTAGTCCGGGTGGAGGAACTAAAGAGCGGGCCGTTCGCGATCGGACTGCGGTTCGACAGCATCCTCAGCGATAACCGGGAGGCGATAATCCGGCGGATCGAATCGATGGATATAGTGAAACTGCTGCAAATGACCGCCCAGAAAAAAGCCTCGGACCTGCACCTGACCTATAATCGTCCGCCGATGCTGCGGATTCACGGCCGATTGATTCCTTTGCACAACGACCCGCTGGATTCATTAGAAATGAAAAACATGATCTACAGTATTCTTTCCGACGAACAGATCGCTCGCTTCGAAAAATTCAAAGAGCTGGATTTCGCTTTTTCGCCCAATCCCGACCTGCGTTTCCGGGTCAATATCCATGTCCAGCGCGGGAATGTTGAAGGGACCTTCCGGGTTATCATGCCGGACTTGAGGACAATCCAGGAATTGGGACTTCCTAATGTAATCGAACACCTGGCTTCATTAAAAAAAGGCATCGTTATCGTTGCCGGACCTACCGGAGCCGGAAAAACCACGACCCTGGCCGCGATGGTCGATATTATCAACCGAAAACGTGAGGCGGTGATTATTTGCCTCGAAGACCCGATCGAGTATATTCACACCAACCTTAATTCGATCATAAAACAGCGCGAAATCGGAACGGATACGCTTTCATTCTCGGTAGCGTTAAAAAAGACCCTGCGTCAGGATCCCGATGTTATTTTGGTCGGAGAACTGCTCGACGCGGAAACCGTGCGCACGGTCATTACCGCCGCGGAAACCGGGCATCTGGTGCTCACGTCACTCCACGCCCCGGATACCGTGCAGGCGATCGACCGTTTGATTAGCATTTTTCCCCCGCAGCAGCGCCATCAGGCCTGTATCCAATTAGCCAACTGTTTGCAAGGGGTCGTTACCCAGCTGCTGGTACCGAAGAAAGACCGGGAAACCCGGGTAGTGGCAACCGAAGTAATGATCATGACCGACGCGATCCGCAATCACATCCGGGAAGGACAGACGATACAAATCCCTTCCACGATCCAGACCGGAGCACGTTATCAGATGCATACCATGGAAGAAAGCTTCAAACGCTTGTATAACGCCAACGTGATTTCCAAAGAAACCGCGCTGGATTATTGTCCGGGATTGGCACAAATTATCTCTTGACAGTACGGGGAGCGATATGATAATATTTAACCGTAGTCGTTGTTATCAGAAAGGATACGAAAATGATCGATAAAGCACTGGAAAACCGGATTAAAAAGGTAAATGAATTTATTCAGCTTTGGGCATCATTTTATGAAAAGTACAAACACGCGAACAATCAGCAGGTTTTTACCGAAGAAGACGAAAAAAGTTTTCTGGAACTCAAAAGCAGTTTAGCAAGAAAATACCAGGGGCTGATGGATTCTCTCGGACTTAAACCGACCGCCGAAGACCGCACCTTTGATGTTATTTCCCAGGTTATGAGCTTAAAAAGTATCGCGATGTTATCCCCGTTACAGATGGAAAAATTGGAAAACGATTGGCATCATTCGTACATCACCCTTAACAAGGTGATGGGCTCGCTGGAAAACCAAAAGCAGGAACTGGGAAAAATCAATGTTTTTGAACAGCGGTGCAAACGGATACTGACCAATCCATTCGTCGCCCTGGCGCTGATCATCATCGCGATTTCATTTATTTATTATGTGTTGAAGAACTTTTTTTCATGATCGATTGACTGCATAACATTGAAAAGCTTTTAGAATAGCAGCGGAAAGGAGGATTACCAGATATGACCAAGAAAGATATCGTACTTAAGATTGCCAATGACACAAAAATGAAGCAGCAGGACATTAAAAAAGTCGTGCAGAAGGCTCTTGACGCAATCATCGAAAGTCTGGTAAGCGGTCAAACAGTAGAGCTGAGAAACTTTGGTATTTTCAAGGTGAAATCGCGGCGTGGACGTACCGGTCGCAATCCACGCACCGGCCAGATTGTTCCGGTTCCCCCGAAACGAATAGTCGTATTTAAGCCGGGACTGGAAATGAAAAAACTGGTTAAATAAATCATAGCGGCATTTACTTATGCCCAGCGGAAACGCCCCAAGCACTATAAGGTATTGGGGTGTTCTGCTTTTAAAACGGGACACTACTCATGGAACTTACCGCTCTTAAAGGAGTACAGGATATTCTTCCGGATGAAGTTCACCGGTGGGATTTTCTCGAACAGTTGGCGCAACGGTTATTCCCGCGTTACGGTTATCGCCGGATCATCATTCCGATTATCGAGGAAAGCCGGCTGTTTACCAGAAGTATCGGGCAGGAGACCGACATCGTTGAAAAAGAGATGTATGTATTCACCGATAGGGGGGGGCGTTCCATCGCCTTACGCCCGGAAGCAACCGCCTCGGTCGTACGCGCTTATCTCGAACATCATTTCGACCAGCAGGGACTGGTAAAGTTCTTCTATTCCGGGCCGATGTTCCGCGGAGAAAAGCCGCAAGCGGGCCGAAACCGGCAGTTTTATCAAATCGGCGTTGAAGCCCTGGGATGCGCGCATCCGTTCCTTGACGCGGAAGTAATCGCCTGCGCGGTTGATTTTCTTTCCGCGGCCGGCTTGAAAAATTTCCGGCTCTTACTCAACAGTGTCGGCGATGCCGAAGATAAAGCGGCTTTCGCGAAGATACTGACCCGGCACTTACAGGATAAACGGGAACTGCTTTGCGCCAGCTGCCGGCAGCGCTTTGAGCGCAATATATTGCGGACACTGGATTGCAAGAGCCCGGTGTGTAAAAAGATAATTTCCGAAGCGCCCCAGCTCAGCGATGTACTCAGCCCGGAGTCCAAACAGGATTTTCTCCAGGTGCAGCGGGCGCTTGACCGGCTCAATATCGGCTACACGCTCATGCCGACCCTGGTGCGCGGACTCGATTATTATACAAAAACCGTATTTGAAATCACCCACGAGCAATTAGGCGCTCAAAACACCATTCTGGCCGGAGGACGCTACAACAATCTCATTGCCGATTTAGGCGGAAAGCCCGCCGGAGCCATGGGGTTTGCCCTGGGAGTAGAACGCGTGCTGCTGGCGCTGGACGCCGAGTCGGTCCCGATTCCGGTTTTTCCGGATACATCGGTATACGCCATCGGCCTAGGGGATAACGGCAGCAGCAAAATTTTCGAAATCGGCCAGATGCTTCGCCGGGAAAATATTGCCGTACAGATCGGTTTTGAACCGCGGTCGCTTAAATCACACCTGCGTCAGGCCGACAAGCTGGGCTGCTTGTTTGTAATCATTATCGGGGACAATGAGCTGGCCGGCAATACCATTATTCTAAAGAACATGCGGCAGGGAACTCAAGACGTGATCGGCCTTGAAACCATCGTCAGCGAACTGAAACAAAGAATCGGATCCATAAATGAGCAATCCTGAATCCGTAACCGCGCCGGCCGCCTATGCCATGCACCCGGAGAGTTCACGCGGCCGGGTATATAAAGAGGAAGAGCACGGCTACCGGTCGGTGTTCCAGCGCGATCGCGACCGCATCATTCATTGCCGCGCATTTCGCCGGCTCCAGTACAAAACCCAGGTTTTCATAAATTATGAAGGGGACCAATACCGCACGCGGCTGACGCATACGCTGGAGGTGGTGCAAATCGCCCGGACCATCGCTAAAGCCCTGCTTCTCAACGAAGAACTTGTCGAGGCGATCGCGCTTGCGCATGACATCGGGCACACTCCGTTCGGACATGCCGGGGAAATCGCGCTGCGGGAAATAATGAAAGAGCATGGGGGGTTTGAACATAACCGTCAGGGACTTCGCGTCGTGGACCTCCTGGAGGAACGCTATCCGAATTTTAAGGGCCTCAATCTGACCTGGGAAGTCCGCGAAGGCATCATTAAACATTCAACCCCCTACGACTGTCCGGAAGTGCCGGCGGAATTTGAACCGGAAAAAATGCCGACATTGGAAGCGCAGGTTGTCGAAGCCGCCGATGAAATCGCTTTTTACGCGCACGATCTCGATGACGGCATAACCAGCGGCTACGTCAAAGAAGCGGACCTGGAAAAAATCGAACTGTGGAAAACCCTGCACCGCATTTCGCCGCGGCTTCAGGATACTATTCCGGCAAACATAAAGAAATATCAGTTCATTCGCGCTTTGATCGACCTGCTCG
>JAQULA010000016.1 GCA_028718845.1 Candidatus Omnitrophota bacterium | reverse complement strand
CGCTTTGCCGGTAAGATCGAACGGGATGTGCATGGAAATTGTATTGCCGTGCTGCAGCCGGAAAAAACGCCGAAGATCATGCTTGCCGGGCATATCGATGAGATCGGTTACATGGTCAAATATATCGATGAACAGGGATACCTTTATTTTTCTCCGGTGGGAGGGATTGATCTGCACTTGTTGCCGGGTCAGCGGGTATGGGTCAAGACCGCTCACGGTAAAGTCCTTGGGGTGATCGGAAAAAAGCCGATCCATGTATTGGAGGAGGAAGAACGCCGGAAAGTGGTCAAGATCGATCAGTTGTGGATCGATATCGGCGCGGGCAGTGAATCGGAAGCTAAAAAGATCGTGGAGATCGGCGATGTCGCGGTCCCCGCGGTGGGATTTGAAACGCTTCTGGGGGACATGGTCATCGGCCGGGGGTTTGATGATAAGGCCGGCGCATTTGTTGTCGGTGAAACTTTGCGTTTGCTCAGCCGGGAGGCGCTGCAGGCCTCGGTATACGCGGTGGCGACGGTTCAGGAAGAGATCGGTCTGCGCGGAGCGCAGACCAGCGCTTATGGGATCGCCCCGGATATCGGGATTGCCGTGGATGTGACTTTTGCCACGGATTTCCCGGGCATGGACAAAAAAAAGATCGGGGATATTAAGCTGGGTAAAGGTCCGGTTATCGCCCGCGGTCCGAATATCAATCCGAAGGTTTTTGAACTGCTGATTGCCGCGGCTCAGGCGGAGAATATTCCTTATCAGGTAGAAGGCGTATCGCGGGGGACGGGCACCGATGCCAATATTATCCAGCTGACCAAAGCCGGGGTGGCTACCGGGCTGGTCAGTATTCCCCTGCGCTATATGCATACTCCGGTCGAGATGATAAATCTGCAGGATATGGATAATACCGTGCGGTTATTGCGGGCATTTGTCGTGCGCTATGCCGGACAGGCGATGTTTTCGGTTTAGTTACACGCCCCCCTTGACGCGGCGGAAGTTCGGTGGTATAGTTTCTAAGGTAAAGATTGATTTATAACCCTGAGGTGAATATAATGCGAACGCGCGCAATACTGGTTGTCGGTGTCCGGGTAGTCGTTACTACGGTCGTAGTAGCGGCGCGGCGTTTTTTCACCGCGGGGACAGCGTGATACCTGAACAGCAAATATTGCCCCGGCCGGTGAAAAACCTGCCGGGGTTTTTTTATGCGTGTAGTGTTTTATCGCGGGAGCAACTGTTGGTAGCGGATATTAACATATTTTAAAGGAATCTAATTATGATTTCAGGTACTAATAGATTAATTCGGTCCGAACAGAGTAAGATCTTAAAAGCGGTCGTCGTCGTAGTCGTAGCGGTCGTAAGCCGGTATCCGCCGTGAGGGGATTCTGTCAGTAAGTTGACCCCTGCGGTGATGTGGCCGCAGGGGTTTTTTATTATCGGAACGTAAGAGAGGAGAATTCATATGAAGTATAGCGGAGCGGAGATTATTATCAGGTTGCTGGAACGGCAAGGTATTACGATTATCCCGGGTATTCCCGGAGGGGCGAATCTTCCGCTCTACGATGCGTTGTATAAAAGCCGGAAGATCCGTCATATCCTGGCGCGGCATGAGCAGGGGGCCGGGTTTATTGCCCAGGGCATGGCCCGGAGCAGCGGCAGGGCGGCGGTGTGTTTTGCCACCAGCGGACCGGGAGCGACTAATCTGATAACCGCGATTGCCGACGCCAAATTAGATTCGATCCCGATTATTGCGATTACCGGTCAGGTTCCTACGGCCTGTTTGGGCACGGACGCGTTTCAGGAAGTGGATACCTACGGCTTGACCCTGCCGATCACCAAACACAATTTTCTGGTGCGTTCGGCAAAGGAATTACTTCGGGTTATTCCGGAAGCGTTTACGATTGCCGAATCCGGGCGTCCCGGGCCGGTAGTTATCGATGTTCCCAAAGATGTGCAATCGGAAACGATCGAAGTGCCGGCCTGGCCGGCGGTGGGAAAGCCTTGTCCGGGAAAGCCCCTGGATAAGTCCATACTGCGGGGAATGGCTTCGGTCATTAACAGCGCGAAACAGCCGTTGTTGTATATCGGCGGGGGGATTGTTCACTCGGCAAGCCGGGAATCGTTGTGCGTCCTGGCGAAAAAGAACTCTATCCCGGTGGCCTCGACTTTGATGGGGCTGGGCGGATTCCCGCCGGATGACCCGCTGTGGTTGGGGATGCTCGGCATGCACGGCGCGGCCGGTACGAATCGGCTGCTGAATGAAGCCGATGTATTGCTGGCCTTCGGAGTGCGTTTCGATGACCGGGCAACCGGGAATATCGCGAAGTTTTGCCCGCGGGCAAAAATTATTCATATCGATATCGATGACGCGGAAATCAATAAACTCAGACCGTCATTTCGCTCGGCCAACGCCGATATCCGGGAAGCCCTGCGGTATCTGGTGCGTTTTGTTCATGCTGATCCGCGCGAGCAATGGATGCGGCGGGTACAGGAAATGAAACCGGCGGTTTCGCTGTCTAAGGCCGGGCGGTCCCGGCATATACATCCGCGGGAGTATATAACGATGGTGGGTATGCTGACCCCGGCAGATACGATTATCACCACCGATGTGGGGCAGCATCAGATGTGGGTGGCGCAGTATTATCCGGTGAGGGAATCGCGTACTTTTCTGACTTCCGGAGGATTGGGCACTATGGGTTTCGGACTGCCGGCAGCGATCGGAGCGGGGTTGGCCAATCCCGGGCGCAGAGTGGTATGTTTCAGCGGGGACGGATCCTTGCTGATGAATATCCAGGAATTGGCGACGCTTGCCGATCTTCAATCGAATGTGACGGTTGTCGTGATGAATAACCGGCATCTTGGCCTGGTCCGGCAGCAGCAGGAATTATTTTATGACCGGCACTATATCGCGTCCAGGTTTGCCACCAACCCGGATTTTTGCGGTCTCGCGCGAAAATTCGGTATTCGGAGTTATGACCTGGCCGGGAAAAAGCGTCCTTCGGCGATTTTGAAAAAAGCCTTGTCCGGAAAAGGGCCGTGCCTGATCAATATTCCCATCGATCACACGGAAAATGTTATGCCGATGGTTCCCCCCGGAGCGGCAAACCATGAAATGATAGGAGGGAACGAACAATGATAACGAAAGCGAGTACGATCATTGAATTGACCGTGCGGAATCATCCGGGAGTGATGTCGCATATCACCGGATTGTTTTCGCGGCGGGGATTTAATTTGGAAGGAATCTTATGCGCCCAGATCGGAGGCGGACGGCAAAGCCGGATGTATTTGCTGGTCAAACGCGACGGCCGGATCCCGCAGATAATCAAACAATTACAAAAGCTCTGCGACGTCGTGGAAATCGTTCTGCGCGAGGATTATGACCATACCCTGTTCGACCGGATGCATGAGCTGGTTAAACGGAAAAGCTAAAAATTGTCCACGGTCCACAGTCGACAGACCATAGTTAAAAGCAGAATATGACTTGTGTATTTGGCGTTATGACGGCTGTGGTCCATGGACCATGGTCTGCGGACAGAGTTATAGCCCCAGCAGGTGCGTATTGTGTTTAAGCCATAGGCGGCAGGAATAATAATCCGGGAATAACCGGCTGACCCGTTCCCAGAACCGGGAAGAATGATTGCGCACTTCCACGTGCGCCAGTTCGTGGGTTACGACATAATCGAGTACTTGCGGCGGACACATGATCAATCGCCAGCTGAAATTAAGCGTAGCCTGATAGCCGCAGGACCCCCACCGGGTCCGGGCGTCGTTGATGGTAATCCGGGTATAGGCGATCCCTGATCGTTGGCTGTAATAGACAACCCGCTGCGGAATAATCGCGGCGGCCTGCCGCTGGTACCAGTCGATAAGTAATGTCCGCGCCCGGTCGACACATTGCCGGGGCAGTAGAAATTCATGGCCGTTAAATTCGAATACCGGCGACGAGAGTTCGGTATGCCGCAGGGCATACCATTGCCCCTGGAAGAGAAGCAATTCGCCTGCTTTGAATTTTTTTTCCGTTCGGATGGAGGCATTCCGGCGCATTTCCTGCTGTTTGCGCTGTATCCAGGAACGTCTTTGGTCAACGATTTCCCGGATTGTCTCCAGCGCCAACTTCCGGGGAGCGCGTACAATAAGCCGGGCATCCGGGGCAATCTGCAGCCCCAGCGTCCGGCGTCGGGAACGGATGATTTTATTGATAACGATTTCCGGCATGGTTGCTATGTTCCGACCATAGACCACAGACCATAGTCCACAGTAAAATAAAAAAATAGAAGTTATAAGTTACGAATTAAACTATATTTCTTACTGGTTGTTTGTTGCTTGTAAATCGTCATTGTTTTTTTGACTGTGGTCTATCGTCCGTGGACCGTGGACGGCTTTGCTGTTTAAAACCGGTAATTGAATCCCAGCGAAAACGCGGTTTCGCTGACGAACCGGCCTTCAAGGTGGATATTCAGATTGCTGCCGACGCTTACGCTGGTTCCGGCAATCAAACCCAGGGCATTATCGCCATCCAGACTGCCGGCGGCGATGTCGATTGTCGAGGTGGTATTTAAACTGCCGGCGGCCCATTCATAGCTGAATTTATCATACCCGAGCCCGGCATAGGGGACAATATGGGTATCGTCGCTTACGGCGATATCGTAGCCGCATAATACGCTTATCTGGAGTTCACTGAAATCGGCATCCATACCGCCGATGTTTGTCGCCGAGCGTCCGGCATAGGTAAGCGTATCCACTCCGACATCTGATTGCATGATATATTGAATATCTCCGCCGATAATGATGTTCGATTCGGCTTTGTAGGCATAGGCGATGCCGGCGCCGTAATAGGGGGCGTTTTCATAATCGATGGTTTCCGGTATGTTCCGGGTGATTGACCAGTCGGCCATGCCGATCTTGGCGTACAGGCTGACCCCCTCGGCCAGGCCGTAAGCTATTTTCAGGCCGATCTGGGTGCTTTCATCGATTTCATTGGTTATGCCGTCTTTTGTTTCCAGGTCTTTTCCGGTTATGAAATTTCCGTCCGCGGCAATGGATAAACGTTCTTCTTCCATTATATCCATGGGGATATTCAGGGGCGATCCGATGGAAGCGCTGTGTGCCGCCGGGACAATTAGAAGGCTCAGGCCCAACAGGAAAAATACGGAGATCTTTAGATTCATGGTTACCCTCCTTGTTAATATAAGGTAAATGAGTAATTTCGGTTCCGGAATCATTATACTGCGGAAAGGACCGGGAATCCACCGCAAAAATCAGGGAAATTTCTTGTTTTAAATATACCCGCATATGATATATACTACTATAAAAAGGAGGGGAGATGGGACTAGCCGCGTTATTATTCACCAACCCGGGGTTGTTTGTCATATTGGCGGTACTATTGTTGTATTCCGTGATTGCCCATGAAGTGGCCCATGGCTGGGTGGCCCATCTTTTCGGCGATGATACGGCCAAGCGGTACGGCCGGCTGACTCTCAATCCGGTATCGCATATCGATCCCCTCGGTCTGGTTTCGTTGTTTCTGGTCGGCTTCGGCTGGGCCAAGCCGGTACCGGTAAATTATGGGAATCTCCGCAGTTCCCGTTTCGGCCTGATGAGCGTTGCTTTGGCCGGCTGCGCCGCGAACATATTGATTGCGGTTTTCGCGTTATTGCTGTTACAGACCGGAATCGTCGAGCTGGGTTCTTTTTTCGGGACCCTTTTACCGATTGTGGTAAAAATCAACATAATTCTGGGAGCGTTTAACCTGATCCCGATCCCGCCGCTCGATGGTTCTAAAATTCTGATGAGTTTTCTTCCGGCAAAAGCGCAGGAAAGTTTTTCGCGAATCGAACCGTATGGCTTTTTTGTCCTGATCTTTCTATTGTTTACCGGTTTGTTGAATCCGGTGATCGATTTTATGCAGGTGCTGGTGTCCGGTTTTATCGTATTCCTGTTCCGGTTTTTACGATAATGCGGCGATCGATTTATCATGCGGGCGTCTTTGTCTAAAAAATAAGGTTGACAATAATTTTATAGTGTGCTATAATATTATTGTTAATACTAAAGATAGGGGCGGCATGACTCCGGAACGGTTTACCCTGAGAGAGAGAAAATTCGCGAAACGAAAGATTGCGCTGGCTCGGGCGTTTGTCGAACGTTTGCAGTCGACCCGTTTCGACGATATCCATATCAGCGAAGTCTGCTCCGGCGTGGACGTGTCTCCGGCGACCTTTTTTAATTATTTTCCCCGGAAGATCGATCCGATCTATTATCATAATCAATTGCATACGATCCGGGTCATCTGGAAGGCGTCCCGGATGGCGCAGGGCAAGCAAGCCCTGGATTTTATCGATGCCGCTTTTGACGAACTTATCGCCGAGTATGAGAATCCGAATGTCGTCTATGAAATTATTTCCACGTTGGTCGGACAAAAACAGTCTCCGCAGCCGATGCCGATCTCCGCGGCGGAAAAATATTACGCGTTTCCCGGATGCGAAGGCATAGAGCAGATACAAACGACGTCGGTTTTGCTGGAAGATCTTTTTGACGATTGCCTGAAAAAAGCGATAGCCAACGGCGAATTGCCGAAAACGGCGAATATCAAAGATGTGGCCATGATGCTGAGAACAATTCTGGTGGGGGTGCCTTTGGCGGTGAAATTTGAAAATTTTAAAAACATCGGATCCATGTACAAAAAACAACTGGCGCTGATTTGGCGGGCACTGGGAAGAAAAAGACGGTAAAGGGGAGTAGTATGGACAAGCGCGGTATTGCGGTAATGGCCATGGTAATGGCAATAGGATTGAGTGAACATTGCGTTTATGCTCAGGAGATTCTGCGGGTGGATGTGCGGCGTACGGTAGAGATGGCTTTGCAGGAAAACGAAGATTTTAAGGCGAAAAAGAATGCCGAAGAAAAACGGTTCCAGCAGTACCGGGAAGCCAAGTCGGCGATCTATCCCCGGCTGGACGCCGCGGTATATTGGGGGAATAACTTTCAATTTCCGGAAAAAGCCAAATCCACCACGGATGATTACAGCCTGGATGCCGGATTGTCGGCGAGCCAGCTGATATGGTCGTTCGGCAAAGTCGGTTCGGCGATCCGGATGGCCGACAAGTTTATTGCCGCGAGCCGGTTCGAAACCGAAATAACCAAGCAAGAGGTTGTTTATAGGGCGAAAGTGGGGTATTACGGCGCGCTTTTAGCGCAGCATTCCCTGGAAATCGTCCGGCAGTCTTTGGAAAACGCCCGGCATAATAAGAAATTGCTCGAGCAGCGCTCCTCCGGCGGGCGCAGCGCGAAACCGGATTTGATCAAAATGGATGCCGATATCGCCTCGCGGGTACCGCAGGTAAACGCGGCCAAGACGGTGTACTCCTCGGCATTGCGGAGCTTGCGAGTGCTTATCGGTGCTCAGGGCGGAAGCACGCTTGAATTGACCGAGGAATTTCCCTCCGAGTATGCTTCCCTGGATCTCCCGGTACTGGCTGCGCGATTGCGCGATAATGAGCCGACGCTGAATGCGTTGCGTCAGAACGCCGCGGCGATGGACGACGCGGTTTCGATCCGTAAGGCGGAGTATTACCCGACGGTTTCCGGGTTCGCCACCTGGGATCATCTGGGTACCGGCAATAGCTATGACGTCGGCGAGGAAAACCGGGATGATTACGGCGTGGCCGGCATAAAAGTGAGTGTGCCGCTCTGGACCAGCGGACAGACCTCCGCGCAGCTGCAGCAGGCGCGTATCGATGCCCGGAACGCCCGGCTGGAATTGAAGAAAACGGATAAAAATCTGGGCCTGGCTTTGGATGACGCCCTGGCCGAGTACGATGAATATAATGAAACCCTGGCGGCGCGTAATGAAGCGGTGAAATTGGCCGAAGAGTCGTTTTCGATGTACCGGGATATGTTCGCTTCCGGGCAAATTTCTCTTTCGGATCTCAATGATGCCGAATTATTCCTGACCAGTGAAAAATTAAAACGGGAAACGACGTTGTTCAATATTAACGTTACCTTGGCAAAAATCGAAAAACTGACCGGAGCAGGGTTATGATTAATCAAATAAAAAACAGCAATATCAGGATTAAAGTATATGGGCTCCTATTTATAGCTGCGGTGGCGTTGGTGCTGTGGAAACAGCATGATGTTATCGCACGGCGCAACCAGGTTGTTATCAGCATGACCCGGGAGTGGAATGTCAACGGTAAACCGGTGGTGTTGCAGCGCATGGTCCGGGCAATGGTGCCCGAATATACGAAAATAACCGTTCAGCCGGCGGCGGCGCGCACGGCAACCGGTTTTGTGCCGCGGAATACCCTGGAGAAACTGGCTGCCGGCAACGATGCGTATATTGATACGGAAAAAGGACGGGTTAGCGGTACAATTACCGCGATCGGCGATACGGTCGATGTGAACACCGGCATGTATCCGGTCGAAATAACTTTTTCATCCGACCTGGACACCGCTATGCCGGCCTTGATTGTGTCTGTGCGCAGTGCCGTGTTTAAAAATGCGATTGTAGTACCGAACGAAATTATCGACGATGAAAACGGGGTGTTGTCGGTATGGAAAGTGGCCGATAATAAGGCGGTCAAGGCAGGGGTGACGATCGCATCGCGTAACGGCTACGGCGCGATCATAAATTCCGGGATAGAAGAAGGGGATCTCGTGGTCTTCGGCGGTCAGGGATTACTACGGCCGGGAGACCCGGTGCGGATTATCGCCCCGGATAATCCGGCAGACGCGGCCGTATCGGGAGGAGAAAAATCATGATTGAGTATTTTGTAAAACATCCGGTAACAACCGCCATGTTAGTTCTGGTCTTTGTGGTATTGGGCGCGGTGGCGATGATGGACCTGCCGATTGAGCGGACCCCGAAGATCGAATTCCCGATCGTCACGGTATCGGTGGAATTTCCCGGGGCTACCCCCCTGGAAGTGGAAACTCTGGTGGTGAAAAAGATCGAAGATGTCGTTTCCGAACTGTCGGAAATCGAAAAGATCCAGAGCCGGTCTTATGATAATTTAGGGTTCATTTATGTGCAGTTCCTGCTTTCCGCCGATGTCAACGTCAAGTTGATCGAGGTCAAGGATAAAGTCGAGGCAATCCTCAACGATCTTCCCGACGGTATTGAAAAACCGGTGGTCGCGAAATACGATCCGCTGGTCCAGCCGATAATGGATCTGGTGCTTTCCAGCGATACTCTGGATATCCGGACTTTATATGAATACGCGGATAAAACGCTGAAAACGCGGTTTGCCGCGGTGGAAGGCGTGGCCAAGGTCGACGTCTACGGCGGAAAAGAACGGCAGATCAATGTCCGGCTTGACCCGCTGCTGATGAAACAGCATTACCTGTCTATTCTCGATGTAATTTCGGCGATACAGGCGAAAAATACCAATATCCCCGGAGGACTTCTGGAAAAGGACCGTTCCTCTATAAGCATGCGCTTTGTCGGTGAGTTCCGGGATGTCGAGGAAATCGCCGATATGATGCTTACCGCCCGGGACGGAAAGACCGTCCCGCTTAAGGATATCGGAGCGGTGGAGGATAGTTTTAAAAAAGTGGAAAGCCTGGCCCGTTATAATGGGAAAAATGTCGTCGGGATGTCGTTGAATAAAGTCAGCGACGGAAATGCCGTGAATGTTTCCCGGGAATTGCGTAAACGCCTGGATACGTTCCGGGCGCAATTACCCAAGGGGGTAACGCTCGATATCGCTACGGATACAACTCCGTTTATCGTTAATGAAACGCGGGGTACCGAATGGAGCATCGTTATCGGAATACTTCTGACGGTTATCATCTTATATCTGTTTACCGGGCATGTGAACCTGACCTTTATCGCCGCGATCGTTATTCCCACCTCGGTGGTGTCGGCGTTTGCGTTAATGAGCTGGTCCGGATTTACAATCAATTTCATCACCTTGCTGGCTATTGCCACGGCGCTGGGCACTCTGATCGCCAACGCGATTGTTATTGTCGAGAACGTTCTGGTCCATCTTCAGCACCATGAAGATGCGCAAAATGCGGCTATCCACGCGACCAAAGAAGTGGCCAATGCCGTATTGGCGTCCACCGGTACGAACCTGGTGGTGTTTACGCCGCTGGCGATGATGGGCGGGATCGTCGGGTTGTTTATGCGCAGTTTCGGGCTGACCGTCGTGTATGCGACGCTTTTTTCCCTGCTGGCATCGTTCACGCTGACGCCGATGCTCTGCGGCCTGCTATTGAAAAAAGAAACGGTTGAGGATAAGCGCAAGAAAAGGTTTAATCCGTTGTCGTTCTTGGTGGGTAAGGTAACGGATATGGTCGAATTTTTAAAACGGGAATATAAATACATATTCGATCTGCAGTTCCGTTTTCCGAAAACCACGATCGTTATGGTGCTCGCCCTGTTCTTTTCGCTGCGGTTTATCATGCCGTATATCGACAGCGATTTTATGCCCCAGTCCGATGAGGATAAACTGAGTATTCAAATCATCCTGCCGCAAGGAGCGACGATCGAACGTACTTTAGAGACGGTACAGCTGATCGAACAACGTTTGGAAAAAATTCCGGAAAAGGCCTCGTACTTGACGCAAGTCGGGGAAAACGGGGTGGAAAACGCTTTTATCACGCTGGACCTGGTGCCGTTGGAGCAGCGCAAGCGCAGTGATGTGGATATTATGAACGAACTTATCCCGTTTCTGGCGCGGATCCCGGATGCCGAGACCCATATTCTCCGCGGCCATTCGATCGGCGGGGATACCGGTGATGTTTCGATCGATGTCTACGGTATCGATTACTCGAAAACGATCGCGTTGTCGCAGCAGATGAAGGCGGAGATGGAAAAAAGCGGTTATTTCCGTTCCGTCAGTCTGTCCTATAAAAACCCGAAGCAGGAGATCAAATTCATTCCCGACCAGGATAATCTGGTCCAGTACGGCGCAACCGGCGACAACGTCGGCAAGACGTTGCGCGCGTCGATTTACGGGAATGACGAAAATAAGTATAAGGAAGAAGGCGAAGAATACGATATCCATGTCGAACTGAACGACGCCTATACCACGGATTTTAACGACGTCAAGGAAATCGCCCTGATGACCCGCAACGGATTGATACCGGTGACGGCGCTGGGCGCGCTTCAGAGCGCGAAATCCATGCCGGCAATCTATCACCGGGACCGGCTGCGGGTTATCCGCCTGGAAGGATATTTGGCCAAATCGTCCCTGGGCTATGTGCGCGGGCTGTTGGACAAAAGTTTCCGCGCGCTTTCGTTCGCGGACGGGTACGGCTATCATTTTGTCGGTAATTCCGAACGCCAGGCAGAGACCGGCCGGGAAATCGGAAAGGCGTTTTTGCTGGCGGTGCTTTTGACGTATATGCTGCTGGCGGCGATCATGGACTCATTTTTGTTCCCGCTGCCGATCATGACCACGGTGCTTACTTCGTTTATTGGGGTATTTTTGGCCTTGTTTTTCATGAACGAATCGATGAACATCGGATCGATGATGAGTATCGTCATGCTGGTCGGGATCGTGGTTAATAATGCCATTCTTATGCTGGATTACACGATGATAAAAATGCGGGAAGGAGTGCCGGTCAAAGAAGCGCTGTGGCTGGGCGCGTCGACAAAATTCCGGGCGATCCTGATGACCTCGATCGCGATCATCCTCGGGGTTCTGCCGCAGTTGTGGGCGGTCGATGCCGCGAAGAGATCGATGGGCGTAGTCATGACCGGCGGGATCTTCGCTTCGATCCTATTCACCTTTATTTTCGTTCCGGTGGCGTTTTGGTATGTCAACCGGTTTATTGAATTTCTCAAGCGTTTGACGGGGCAGGCAAAGACTGCCGTTCAAAGATGACCGCGTCACTCGATGCCCGAAAGCCGGGCATTAAAGCGCGCGGTACATTAAGATACCGCGCGTTTTTTATTGACAGCCGGTATCCGCAATGGTATACTTAATATGAAAATACATACTTTTCATACTTTTCATACCAGATGATCCCAACTGTGGAGGCAGGATGAAAGATGCTCCGGAAGTTTACGGTACGGTAACGATCGGCGAACGCGGACAGGTCGTTATCCCGATCGAGGCGAGAAAAGCGCTGAAAATAAAACCCGGCGATAAGCTGATGGTTATGTCCGGGCCGCCCGGCCGCGCGGAAATGATCAGCTTTATCCCGGTGAGCCGGATATCGCATTTTCTGCGGAGTTTTGAAAGACATATCTCCGAGCTGAAGGCGAAACTTTAACCGGGATCGTTAATACTGTAAACCGCATCTGGTTTTTTGAGAAAAATTTTATTTTCCCGGCCCGGACTCAGGGGCGCGGGGATCCCGGGAATAAATAATGTTTTATTGCGTCTAATCTCCGGGATATGCGAAGAGCTTTCGGAAACATCGGTCGTGCGCGGGAACCGGTTTCCGTCTAAAGGGGCAAGGGGTAACGAATGCGTGGTATAACCATATTTTACCGGTTAGCGGCGGTTGTCGGTATTCTTATCGGTGCGGTTTCTTCGGCGGCGGCGCAGGAAACCTTGACCTGGGAGAACTGTCTGTCCGAGGCGGCGAAAAACCATCCGAATTTAATTTCCGCCAAGGAAGCCATTACCGGGCAAAAAGCGGCCGCCGATATTACGGCCAGCGGATTATATCCCCAAATAAAAGCCACCGGCGGGGCGACCACCGATAAAAACCGTATTGATGAAACCGGAACGACGACGAAAAGCGATTCTTATTCGTACGGGGTCAGCGCCACCCAGCTTTTGTTTGACGGCTTCAAGAACAGCAACGATAAAAACTCCGGCTTGGAGAATGTCAAAGCCGCGCAGCAGAATTACCGCTATACCTCGGCGAATGTCCGGTTGAGCTTGCGTACCGCGTTCGTCAACCTGCTCAAATCCCAGGAATTGGTCCGGGTTGCCGAGGAGATCGAGAAGATCCGAAGCGATAGTCTGGAATTGATAACTTTGCGTTATCAATCCGGATTGGAACATAAAGGCGCGTTCCTTACCGCCAGGGCAAATCTTACCAAGGCCAAATTCGAACTGGCCCAGGCCATTCGCGATATTACCCTGGGCCAGCGGCAATTGGCCAAGGAAATGGGGCGGACGATTTTTAAACCGTTTTCCGTGCAGGGAGAAATGGCGGTGCGGGAGGCGGCCGGGGAAAAGCCCGATCTCGAAGCGCTGGTGAAGAACAATCCCTCGTTATTGAAGTCGATAGCCGAAAAAAATGCGGCCCGGTTTAATGTTAAATCGGCGCGCGCCGGTTTTTCTCCCGAGGTATCTTTGCAATCCAGCGCCGGCCGGAGCGGAGATGACTGGTCGCCGCAGGATGAACAGTGGAGCGCGGGCGTCAGCGTGTCGGTACCTCTTTTCGAAGGCGGATCCCAGCAGGCGCAGGTTACCCGGGCCCGGGCGGCTTTTAATCAGGCGCAGGCCGATGAAAGAGACGTGAAGGATACGCTGCTGGTTTCATTGGAACAATCCTGGGTATCGTTACAGGACGCGATCGGGTCCGTCGATGTCCAGCGTGAATTGCTGGAAGCCGCGCAGGAACGCTCGAAAATCGCCGAGGTGCAGTATTCTACCGGCTTTATTACTTTTGATAGTTGGATTATTATTGAGAACGATCTGGTGAGCGCAAAAAAATCGTACCTGGAAGCACAAGCTGCCGCATTGTATGCGGAAGCAGCCTGGATTCAGGCCAAAGGGGAGACGCTGGAATATGTTGAATCCGAACAATAAAAAACTACGGGTAATCGGAGCGGTGGCGATCGCGGTGTTTGTTTTTTTTCTGTTTAAGGGGTGTGCCGGCGGCGGTTCTCCGGACACGGTGGTCAAAGATATTCATCCGTTTATCGGCGCGATTAAAACCACGATTTCCACGACCGGAACGGTATTGCCGAAAAACCGCCTGGAAGTGATGCCTCCGGTTAACGGCCGCATTGAAAAGATTTTGGTGCGGGAAGGAGCGAAGGTTGTGCTGGGCCAGGTGCTGGCCTTGATGAGTTCAACCGAAAGAGCGGCGTTGCTGGACGCCGCCCGGGCCAAGGGGCAGGAAAGTTTGCAGTATTGGGAAGAGGTATATAAGCCGATCTCGCTTATTTCACCGATTGACGGCGAGGTTATTGTCGCGACGACCCAGCCGGGACAAACCGTCACGACCGGCGATGCGGTGGTTGTTCTTTCGGACCAGTTGATTGTGCGGGCCCAGGTTGATGAAACCGATATCGGCAGTATTCAGGTGGCTCAGCGCGCGTTTATCAGCCTGGATGCTTATCCGGATGCCGGGATCCCGGCGAAAGTGGAGCATATTTATTATGAATCGGAAACCGTCAACAATGTGACGATTTATAAAGTGGATTTAATTCCGGAAACGATTCCGCAGTTTTTCCGTTCCGGAATGAACGCGACGGTCAATTTTATCGTGAAGGATAGGGAGAATATCCTGTTATTGCCTTTGGACGCGGTGACCCGGGAAGCCGCGGGGGCCTATGTTCTGGTCCAGGAAAAAAATAAACGGGAACCGGTTAAACGCGCGGTTGAATTGGGTATCAGTGATGATAAAAATGTGGAAATCATTTCCGGTATTACCGGACAGGATGCCGTTATGGTCAAGACGTCTAAATACAGTGTTCCCACCAGCGATACGGGCAGTAATCCGTTTACCCCGTTCGGACGCAATAAGAAGAAAGCGAATAAATGATCGAATTAAAGAATGTCTCCAAAACCTACCTGATGGGAATGGTGGAGGTTAAAGCCTTGCGCGGGGTTTCTCTGCGTATTGCCCCCGGAGAATTTGTGGCGATTATGGGGCCTTCCGGATCGGGAAAATCCACGCTTATGCATGTATTGGGATTGCTTGACCGGACGGACAGCGGTCAATATCGGCTGGGACGGCAGGAAGTGAGCGCGCTTCCCGATGAGGACCTTTCGGCATTGCGTAACCGGCTGATGGGGTTTGTATTTCAGCAATTCCATCTTTTGCCGAGAATGACGGCTTTGGATAACGTGATATTGCCGTTGATTTACGGGGGTAAACGCAATCTGGAGGAACGAGCCAAACAGGAGATCCGTGACGTCGGCCTGAGCGACCGTATTTATCACCGGCCGAATGAACTCTCCGGCGGACAGCAGCAGCGGGTAGCGATTGCCCGGGCATTGATCAATGATCCGTTAATCATATTGGCGGATGAACCCACGGGTAACCTTGATTCAAAAAGCAAACAGGAGATTATGACTATTCTCCGGAAGCTTAACGAACGGGGAAAAACCCTGATCATTGTCACGCATGAACCGGAGGTTGCCCAGCAGGCCAAGCGTATTATCCGGATGATTGACGGACAGATCGTTTCCGATGAACGCCTGGGCGCTGCGGTTAAAATTGCCGATGAACGGCAGGCCGATGTGATCATTAATAATGTGCTGTCGAAATCGGAAAAAGCATCCCGTAAGACGGAATTCCTGGATTATCTGCACCAGGCCGGACGGGCGATGCTCTCGCATAAAATGCGTTCTTTTTTGTCGGTGCTCGGGATCCTGATCGGCGTGGCCGCGGTGATTGCCATGCTTGCCGTGGGGCAGGGGGCCAAGGATTCGATCGAAAAACAATTGGCTTCGCTGGGGTCGAATTTATTGATGGTCAGAGCCGGATCGCCGAAAGTACATGGAGTGGCTATGGAAAGCGGGGCAACCACCCGGTTTACCTTCCAGGATGTTACCGCGATTGAAAAACTTACCGGCGTGGTCGCGCGGGTCAGCCCGGATGTGCGCGGCCGGGGGCAGATGGTTTATGCCGATAAAAACTGGAATACTTCGGTAGAAGGGG
>JAQULA010000015.1 GCA_028718845.1 Candidatus Omnitrophota bacterium | reverse complement strand
CGGGAGACCGAAAGAATTTCGCAGAACATCCTGCAGCCCATAATACATGGACCGTTTCAGGGATTTGCAGTATTTTTTTGAAACCTGTTCCACACTGATCACGGTATCGTTGTTCATTCTCGTTCCCCGCGCTACGGTTATACCCGCTCGGTAATCCTGGTTTCGGTTAAATGAAAAACTATCAGGCAGGCGAAAAACACCAGCACGCCGGCCAAACCGGCTATCGCAAACCCGCCCCAGTCCCCGGTTCGCCCATACAATACAAAATCCCTCGGCACGGATATCAAATAAAAAAGCGGATTATAACGGCTCATCACCGACAGAACTCCGGCGGAGGGTTTAACGTATAACACCGGGGTAAGAAACATGACAAAAGTCAAAAAAAACGACAGCATGGCGCCGATATCGCGCATGATACCGTTTAAAATCGACAACAAAAAGCTCAGGCCCAGCGTGAACAGAAATAAGGGGATAACCAGAACGGGGACCAAAAGAATAGTCGGATGCGGCGTAATTCCATAATAAAAATACACTAAACCCAAAATCACGAATTGAATCAGGAAGGTTACCAGGGCCTGACCGCCGGCGGCAATCACCAGCGATTTTCTCGAGAAATTTATCTTTACGATCATTGAACCGGCTTTGACCAGGGCATTGGCACCGTTCTGAATCCCCACGGCGAATACCTGCCAAAACATCATTCCAAAAACGGCATACAACGGATAGGGCACCGCCATTGTCCCCACGCTTAACACGCCGGAACGCTGCAAAACAAGAAATGTCGCAATACTCAGGAACGGAATAATCCCGGCCCAGGCAACTCCGGCAAACGATTGCTTATACATGGACAGAAAATCACGTTTAAACAACTGAATAAGCAGCCAACGGTTATCGGCCACCTCACGGATTATTTCCCGCACCAGGGAATAAACTCCCTTTTTAATCGCGTTATTCGGCTCATAAGTCACGATCGAATCGCTGTTACGGCCCATGCCCCGTTTCTCCGGCTTTGTCGATTAAAGAAAAATTTCCGATTTATCCAATAAAGCGCTTATAGTTTTATACATGGTTTCAATTTTTTCCAAACGCTGGCGGCAATAAACAAACTCATCATTCGACTTCGCTTCGCCCTCGCCGGGTAAGGAGGAGATTTCAGTTTTCGCCCGGGCCATAATCTTTTCCAGGGTTTCGAACCGCTGGCTCAACCCCTGCCGCAATTGCCGGAAAATAATCCTGAGCGTGTCCGGATTTGCCTCATAATAATCCTTCCTCGAACCTTTAACCCATACTTTTCGCACCGCCTGCCAGCGTTCCAGGGCGCGGATATTCGTGCTCACATGGCCCTTACTGACTTTCAGCCGCTGAGTCATCTCATCCAGAGATAACGCCCGGGGACTGAAAAAAAGCAGCAGATACAACTCACCGGCAATACGATTAATCCCCAACGATGCCGCGAAATTGCTTCCCCCGGCTATCAGCTCATCAATCACCGTCGCTGTCTGGTTCATCGTTAACCATCCTTATTACGTTTAATAAGTTCTAAACGTTCTAAATATAGTATACATTATAATTATTCCAAAATCAAGCCATGTCACAACATGATGGAATATAAAGGATTGTATTCTTATTTACTCCGGGGAGAATCCGAAACTTCCGCCTCGTCTACCAGCATAACCGGAATCCCGTCTTTGATGGGATAACGCCGGCCGCATTTTTCGCAGACTAATTTTTCAGCACGTAATGTAACCGCTGTTTTACATAATGGACACGCCAAAATAGCCAGCAACTCTCGGGATATCGACATAAATTCACCTGCTTTTGTTAATAGATACGATGATTTTTTTTCGCCTGCCACAACCGGAATAATTCGCGCGCTTCTTCACCCAGCACATTGCCGACGACCTGAACCCGGCTCTGCCCCCATTGTTTCATCCTCCGGACCGGGATCGTCAACTCATTAAATCCGGCCCGCTGGGCATCGCGAATCTTGGCCCCGAAAACAACCCGGGACAATCGGGCCCAATGACAAGCGCTGAAACACATCGGGCACGGCTCACAGGTAGAATACAGCCAGCAGCCGCTTAGATCGATTGTCCGCAGCCGGGTACAGGCTTCGCGAATAGCGACCATCTCGGCATGTGCCGTAATATCCCCGGTCAGCCACACCTGATTATGCGCGCGAACGACAACTGCTCCGTCCTTCACAATGCACGAACCGAATGGAGTCTGCCCCTGGCGCATACCCTGCTCTGCGGTTCGCAGCGCATGGCGCATAAAAACCTCATCCGCTGAAACCAGTTTTTTGCTCGGCACCGCCATATCCGCTTTCTCCGGCAGGAGCATCCGCCCCTTTTATCCGAATTTAACGCATCCGGGGCATTTCCAATGATTCTGCCCCGATGGTTCGGGGTGATGAATATTTCTCAAATTAACACTCTCACCGAAGTCGTGATAGTTGATGCATTCTTTTTCAAATGCCTCTTTCGCGGTTTTGGTAATACTATATTTGAAAAACAAGCAATCGCTGCGCCAAAACACGAAATCCTTCAACACCGTGTTCAAATCCTCGTCGGCGCGCCCGATATACAAAACCACGAAATCGGTATCGACAATATAGCCCAAAGCAAAATTACCCGGCGTTTTTGAGGTTATCTGTTCATCAATTTTATCCGGCACCAGCACATAAGGGCCATCCATGCTCAGTGAAGCCATATTTTACCCCACCCTCCATTGTCGACGCTATACATTTCCGAAACCATCCCCCCCCAACCACCGCATGGTCAGGTCAGGAATTGTTCCGCTTCTTCCAGGGAATAACAGGTATGAATCACCACATTCGGAGAATAATGGAACCTGGACATTATCGTGAACCCGATATCGTGATTTTCACGCGCGATCACCCGGATTACTTTGGCCACCCCGTAACGGTTACAGATTTCCATCACTTCATCGATACTCCGGTGCGCCTCAAATTCCATGCAATCCAGCCGGGAAAGGTCGTTAATCACCCGGAATCCCGGGTTCAAAAGGGCAATTTTGCCGCGCAGCTGCGCGCATAATTGCTCCCCTTCACGGCAATCGAAAATTTCCGTAAAACTCAACAGTAAAACATTCCGCGGGACATCGATTTCCACGTGAAACATTTTGTCTCCCTTATACCCTTGCGGGATGGTATCATAATACCTTTTTCGAAAATTTTTTACAAGTTAAAAATTTACAACCGACAACCGGCGTGATGGTTATAAAAACTCACAACAAGAAACACTTGTTTTTTTTCACGTAACCTTTTATAATTATTGGTATGGAAAAAGAGAAACGCGCCTTTATCGCGGTGGAAATAAGTAAGGATTTCCGACAGGAAGTAAACCTTATCCAAAAAACACTGCAAAAAAAATTAACCGGCACGATTGCCTGGGTAAAACCGGATAATATTCACCTGACCCTGCGCTTTCTGGGACATATCAGCGACGCTCAAATTAAGGAAATCCAGGCCATAATTGCCGACATCGCCGGTAACATCAACCAGTTCAATATCGACATGGGCGCATTGGGCGCATTCCCGGACATTGCCAATCCGCGGGTGTTATGGGTGGGCATCCATTTCGGGTTCAATGAGTTAAACCGGATCAACGCCCTGCTGGAAGAAAAACTGGAATCGATCAGTTTCGGTATCGGTGAAAAATATTTTCATCCGCACCTGACCATCGCACGCATCAAACATCTCGACGACCGGAAAGCGCTCAAATCCGCCGCGGATGAGATTAAACCGCGCGGAGGAGTGTTTTCGGTTGTGGACCGGATCGTGCTTTTCCAAAGCATACTCAAACCCGAAGGCGCGGTTTACACCAAAATTTTCGAAGCCCCGCTGAAAAAATAATGCCTCAGACGGACGGTTACCTCGACGCGATCCAGCGCAGGATATTCCCGGCAAGCAATAATCCCAGCCAAGTATACATCGCGGCCCCGATATCGTCAAGCATTATCCCGGCACTCCCTTTCAACCTCTGGATCCGAAACAGGGGAAACGGTTTGACGATATCGAAAAAACGGAAAAAAAAGAACGCCAGCGCGAGGTTAACCCAGGAAAAAGGCATGAACAAACAGCTTATCAGCATTCCGCTTACTTCATCGATGACCACTTTCGAAGGGTCTTTTTCTCCAAATGCCTGTTCTCCCCGGCCGCAAAACAGGAATCCGGACAGGGTTATCGCCGCGGTCATTCCCCAATAAACCGCCGGATGATGGCGCAGCAGCACGATAATGCCCGCACCGCACAAACTCGCGTAGGTACCGGGCATCCGCGGCAAATAACCGATACCGAAGAACGTAACCAATAATTTAATCAGCTTTTGCATTCCAAAACACACTATTGTTTTTAACGACATAAGAAACCCCGGATATCACGGTCAACCCGACGGTGATATACATCAGCACGTCGATGCTTATTTGCGCCCACCACTGCATCCGCGGGTTCCAGAAAGTGAATACGGAAACCCCGGCTTCTTTAATAACGATCACGGCGACAATGACGAATATCGAGATCATCTGCGAAACGGTTTTATGCTTCCCGGCCATCGAAGCGGCGACGATTTTTCCTTTTGTGGCCGCGAGAATTCTTACCCCGGTAATCAACAACTCACGCAGGATAACGACCGCCACCATCCAGGCGGGAATAATCCCCATTTCCACAAACGCCAAAAATGCGGACAACACCAGAATCTTATCGGCAATAGGATCGAGCAGTTTTCCGAAATCGGTGATCAGGTTATATTTGCGGGCAATATATCCGTCGAAAAAATCGGTCAGGCAGGCCAGACAAAACGCGATAAACGCCAAAACTTTGGCCGTTAATCCCGGATAAAACAGCAGAAACATAAACACAAAACTAAGAATAATGCGTAAAACGGTCAATCGATTCGGCAGATTCACACCCGCTCTCCTTTCAAATCGTACATAAAACTCTCGGTAATACGCACCGGGACCATATCCCCGGCATGCAACCCCCGACCCCGGACATAAACCATTCCATCCACATCCGGAGCATCAAACTGTGTACGGCCGCAGGCGATCCCTTTATTATCGACGCAATCGATAAGCACCGGAACGGTGGTGCCGATACAGGCCGCGTTCTTTCGTTCGACAATCGACTGCTGCAGCATCATGATTTCCTTCCGGCGGCGTTCTTTCACCGCCGCGCCGACTTGTCCGGACATTCGCGCCGCCGGCGTATTCTCTTCGGGAGAATACGCAAAAACTCCCAATCGGTCGAATTCGAATTCCCGGACAAACGCGGCAAGCTCTTTGAAAATCCTCTCGGTTTCCTGGGGAAAACCGACGATCAGGGTTGTCCGCAGAGCCACCCCGGGGATCTCCCTCCGAACCTGAGCGATCCTTTTCCGGATCTGATCACCGGTTGTTTTCCGACGCATTTTCCGTAATATCGCGGTATTGCAATGCTGGACCGGCATATCGATATATTTGCAGATTTTCGGTTCCGAGGCAATTACTTTCATTAACTCGGAAGTATAATGCGCCGGATGGGTGTATAAAATACGTATCCACGGCAAATCCTTGATCCGGGCCAGCTTCCGCAGCAACTCATCCAGCATAGCGCGTCCATAACGGTCCGTCCCATAGAACGTCGTATCCTGGCTGATAAGGTTTATCTCCTTCACTCCCTGCGCGGCCAGATCCCGCGCTTCCCGCACCACCGAATCGATCGGCCGCGAACGATAGCCTCCGCGTATTTGCGGGATTACGCAATAACCGCAGCGGTTATCGCAACCGTCCGCTATTTTGATATACGCATAATGCGGCGGCGTCAACCGTAGCCGCGGAGTACGCTCCGTGTTTAAAAAACTTTTTTCAGCCGGCAGCGGAAGCGCTCGCCCCTGCCGGACCGCTTCGATCACCGCGTAGATCCGGTCGACCGCCCCCGGCCCCAAAAACCCGTCTACTTCCGGCAGCAGCCGCGGCAATTCCCGGGCATAGCGCTGAGGCAAACAACCCGAAACAATGACCTGTTTCACTTTTCCCTGTTTCTTTAAACCCACGGCACTGAAGATGGCCTCGATCGATTCTTCCTTTGCCTCGCGGATAAAAGCGCAGGTATTAATAATCACCACATCCGCCCCGGCGGGCTCCGCGGTAATGCGCATGCCGTGTTCACGCAGAACTCCCAGCATCACCTCGCTATCCACCGAATTTTTGGCACAGCCCAAACTAATAAGCGCCGCTTTCATTATTCTGTTCACTCCCGATAATCAAAAAACCGGATTAATTTATTTCAACCGGAACCGATAAAATAATCGATATGAAACGAATTGCGGCAGGGTCATCAGAGGGATCAAAGGGTAAGGGGGTTGTGCGCTCATTGTCCGGCTTCATCGTCCAGGGAAGCGGCAATATCATCCCAATTTTCCACCAGGATTTCACGCGCCTTTGACCCGCGGAAAGCGCCGACAATTCCTTGTTCTTCCATCATATCGATTAAACGCGCCGCGCGCGAATACCCCAGCCGCAGCCTTCGCTGCAGCATCGACACCGATGCCTGCCGGGAGCTGATCACCAGTTTTGCCGCCTCTTCAAACAATTCGTCTTTTTCCTGATTTTTATAATTAAAAATCTTTTCCTGTTCTTTTAACACTTCATCCGTATATACCGCCGTGCGCTGTTCTTTGACAAAGTTGACCACGTCTTCGATTTCTTTATCGGAAACCAGGCCGGCCTGCGCGCGCAGTAATTTAAAATTACCCGGTTTCAAAAATAACATATCTCCGCGACCGAGCAATTTATCCGCGCCGTTCATATCCAGAACGGTACGGGAATCGATCTTGCTGGCCACCCGGAACGAAATACGCGCCGGAAAATTAGCCTTGATGACCCCGGTAATAACGTCCACCGAAGGACGCTGCGTGGCCAGAATAAGGTGTATCCCGATCGCGCGGGAAAGCTGCGCCAACCGGGTTATCGAAGCTTCCACCTCTTTGGGCGCCAAAAGCATCATATCCGCCAATTCATCGATGATGATCACGATATAAGCCATCGGCTCCAGGGGGATCTTCTTATCGCCGTCGATTATTTCCTTAAGCCCGTCCTGGACCTTCCGGTTAAAACCGACAATGTTGCGCGCCCCGACCTTTGCCAGCAATTTATAGCGATCTTCCATTTCCGTGACCGCCCAATCCAGCGCCGCCGCGGCTTTTTTCACATCATTCACCACCGGACAGATTAAATGCGGCAACCCGTTATACATCGACATTTCAACCATCTTGGGGTCGACCAGGATCATCTTTACCTCTTCCGGGCTGGCCTGGAACAGTAAACTCATGATCAACGTATTCACACAGACGGTTTTTCCGGACCCGGTAGTCCCGGCGATTAAAAGATGCGGCATCTCCGCCAGATCGGTGACCATCGGCGCGCCGGAAATATCCTTACCCAGCGCAAGCGATAATTTCGACTTCGCGTTTTGGAAATCCGGCGTCTCTAAAAGTTCTTTCAAAAACACCATCGCCGCCTGGGTATTCGGAACGTCGATACCCACCGTCCCTTTCCCCGGTATCGGCGCCACGATATGCACGCTCGGCGCTTTCAAATTCAAAGCGATATCATCGCTCAAATTCATGATCTGATTGATTTTCACCCCCGGGGCCGGCTGTAATTCATAGCGCGTGATAACCGGGCCCTGCTCAACTTCGACGACCTTTATTTCGATATTGAAATCGCGCAAGGTTTCTTCAAGAATTTTCGAATTGCCTTCCAGATCGTCCTTGATCACCCGCTCTTCCAGCGGCGGCGGGTTGGCCAGCAGATCCAGCGGCGGCAATTTATAATCACCGACAAATTTCACCGGCAGCGGACGGGCATCTTCACGTTTCGGTTTAGGCGGCTTGGCTTTTTTAATAATCAGCTTCTGTCTTATCGGCATATCGGCCGGATCCGTATCCGCGTCCCCGTCACCGTCTTCCGCCAAAATCTCCGGGGCTTTAGCGCGGCCCGACAACGCCGATCTGACGGCGGTTTCATCAACGACACCGCGCGAAACCGGCTTTTTAGCGCGCCCGGCGGCCGGAACACCCGGCCTGCGGCGAACGACCGTGATCCCTTCCCTGGCCCGGGTTATCGAAGCAATCAGGCCGCGTGATGCCTGCATCATGATCGGCAGGATAAGAAACTCCGTCGCCAGCAGCAATGCCAGCACAAAAATTGTTCCCAGGATGATCATGGTGCCGATACTTCCGAAATATTTTGTCAGCATCAACGAAGTGAAAAAACCGAGGATACCGCCGGTAGCCACCCGGCTCACGTTATACGATGCGGTAAGCGTGCTCATCATTCCGGAAAAGGACCACAGCACAAATAAAAACCCCAGCGTTTTGGTGTAAAAATTCTGGGTATTACGCCCCATTATTTTCCCGATTGCCCACAGGCAAAACAACGCCGGAATAAAATAGGCGCTCCAGCCCACGGCAAAAAGCAATGACCACACCAGGTATGCCCCGACATGGCCGCCGTAATTTTTTAATTGTACGCTCGGATGGGAAGTGTTAAACGGAATATCACTAGGATTATAGGAAAGAAAACTGATCAGTAAAAATGCACATGCCCCAAAAAGGATAACCGACCATATTATCCTTGCTTGCTTTTCGCTCATACGCTAAACTCCGGTATGCCCGAATCCGCCGGTGTCGCGAACGGTTCTATCTAGTTCTTCCGTGACCTCCAACCGGGCTTGAATCACCTTATTGATCACCATTTGTGCGATACGCGCTCCCCGCTTTATCACATAAGGAGCGTCACCGAAGTTGATCAGAATTATATTAATCAAACCACGGTAATCGGCATCGATTGTCCCCGGACTATTTACGATACCGATCCCGTGTTTAACGGCCAAACCGCTGCGCGGACGGATCTGGGCTTCATACCCTTGCGGCAAACTGATATAAATCCCGGCCGACACAAGCTTGATCTGGCCGGGAGTTATAACCGTTTCGCCTTCGACATCGGCATACAGATCCATGCCGCTTGAACCGGTACTCATATACGCCGGCAGCGGCAGATCATCACAGTTGTCTTTTTTCTTTATTTTTATCGGTATTGTTTCCATGCCGCAATGCCTTATTCCGATACCGTAGTGCCAATCGCCTGTTTCAGGCTCAAATTGACCCGGTTCATGGAATCAATCTCGATCACTTTAACCGTAACCTCATCTCCGACCTTAACCACATCTTCCACGCTTTTTACAAAGCCGGAAGCCAATTCCGAGATATGGATAAGCCCTTCTTTCCCGGGCAGGATCTCGCAGAAAGCGCCGAAATTCATAATCCGGGTAATCCGGCCTTTATAAATTCTGCCGGCTTCCGCTTCCGCGGTCAGGGAGCGGATGATATCCAGGGCTTTTTTCGACGCCGCCGGATCGTTCGAGGCAACCGCTACCGTTCCATCATCTTCGATATCGATTTTTACTCCGGTATCGGCAATGATCTTCTTGATGATCTTACCGCCGGGCCCGATAACATCCTTTATCTTTTCCGTGGAAATCTTAAGGATGGTAATCCGCGGCGCGTACGGAGAAAGATCGGCCCGCGGCGCGCTAAGGGCTTTCGTCATTTCATCCAGAATGAACAAACGGCCTTCTTTCGCCTGCATCAGAGCTTTTTTCAGGGTGTCGATATCGATACCCTGAATTTTCAGATCAAGCTGTACCGCGGTTACCCCCTGACGGGTCCCGGTAACCTTAAAGTCCATATCCCCGAAATGATCTTCCAACCCCAGGATATCGCTCAGTACCACCGTAGCGTCATCTTCTTTGATCAAACCCAAAGCGATTCCGCTTACCGGCGCGCTGATCGGAACCCCGGCATCCATCAATGACAAGGTCCCGGCACATACCGTGGCCATGCTTGAGGACCCGTTAGATTCCAGGATCTCGGATACCAAACGTACCGTGTACGGAAACGCTTCTTTAGACGGCATTACCGCGGACAAGCCGCGTTCGGCCAAAGCACCATGCCCGATTTCCCGGCGACCCGGGCTCCGGATCGGCCGCACTTCACCCACGCTGAACGAGGGGAAGTTATAATGCAGCATAAAATTCTTGAACGATTCAACTTCCAACGCTTCGATAATCTGCTCATCGGCGCTCGTGCCCAGCGTCGCCACGGAAAGGCTCTGAGTCTGCCCGCGGGTAAACAATGCCGAACCATGAGTACGCGGCAATAAACCGACTTCGGAAGTAATCGGGCGAATCTGGGTATAGGAACGGCCGTCGACGCGCTTTTTATTTTGGATGATCATCCGGCGCACCTGCTCTTTTTCCACTTTTACCAGAGCCGCTTTAACTTCGTTTTCCGCGTAAGAAGAATCGGTAGTAACCAATTGGGCGATTAATTCCTTAGCGATCAAATCCAGCGCTTCTTCTCGCTGCTCTTTGCCGCCGATAGCATACACTTCGGTCAGCTTTGCCGACGCTAATCCCTTGACCTTTTGATACAATTCTTCCGGCAGCTGTTTCAAGGCCACATCCGCCTTCTTTTTTCCGCATTTTTTAACGAAATTATCCTGAAACGCTATCAGTTTCTTGATAATGTCATATCCAAATTCCATTGCTTCAAGCATTAACTCTTCGGAAACCTGTTTGCATCCGGATTCAATCATATTGATCCCGGCATTGGTTCCGGAAAGGATAATATCCACAGGACTTTGTTCGATTTCCTCGTAGGTAGGATTAACTACGAACGCATCGTTAATTCTCCCGATTTTTACCGCTCCCACCGGGGCAATAAACGGGATATCGGAAATCGCCAGGGCACATGAAGCTCCGAGCATTGCCAGCACATCGGGGTCATTTTGTCCGTCGCTGGAAAGCACCATGGCGAATACCTGCACTTCATTATAAAATCCTTTTGGGAACATCGGCCGAATCGGACGATCAATAAGTCGCGACGTCAGCACTTCTTTTTCAGAAGGCCGGCCTTCCCGTTTAAAAAAACCACCGGGGATTCTTCCCGCGGCATAGGTTTTTTCTTTGTATTCCACGGTCAGCGGCAAAAAGTCGGCCGCTTCCTTGGCTTCTTTTGCCATGACCGCCGTTACCAGCACGACGGTTCCGCCGCACTGCACGGTTACGGCAGCATTAGCCTGTTTTGCCATTTTTCCGGTTTCAAACGATATTGTTTCTTTTCCAATTTTAATTTCTTCTCTATACAGCATTTTTCTCTACTTTCTTAAGTTAAGTTTTTCAAGTACATCTTTATATGTTTTCAAATCCTCACGCTTTAAATAATTCAGTAACCGCCGGCGTTTCGATACCAGCTGTAACAACCCGACCCGGGAACTGAAGTCCTTTGTATGCACTTTCAAATGGTCGGTCAATCCGTCGATCCGGGTTGAAAGCAACGCGATCTGCACGCTGGCCGAACCTGTATCTTTAGCATGTGATTGAAAATTATTGATTATTTTCTCTTTCTGAGTTTTCACTGTTGCCATTACCTATTCACCTCCTTTCAGCAAACTGCATTCTAACACAAACCCGGTTAAAAGTAAATACCGGATATTAGATTCCTCTTTGCGGCACTTCTCATCGTGTATGGATAATGCGGATAGTACGCGCCGAACCACGCTTGTTCGAAGGAATTTCAGGAAAGGTTCTTGCGAAGCTTCCCATATACCAGAGTACGTTTAAACCAAGGCAAATAATCGATGATCAACCTTCCCTGCAAATGATCGATCTCATGCTGCAACGCCCTGGCCATCATCGATCGCGCCTGTATTTTCACCGGAGCGCCGGAACAATCAAGCGCCTCCACGGTAATATGCTGTGAGCGCCGAACCTTCACGTTAATCCCCGGAAAACTTAAACACCCTTCTTCCATGCAACTGCGTTCTTTTACCTTGCTGGTAATCCGCGGATTCACCAGCCGCAGCGGTCCGCTGCCCACGTCAACAACGATCAATTGCTTTAAAACCCCGACTTGGGGCGCCGCCAGGCCAACGCCTTTTTTGCTGTACATGGTGGCGAGCATATCCTCAAAAAGTTGTTTTTCCTGGTCGGTGATCTTTTCTACCGGCCGGGCCTTTTTTCGCAAAAAACCCGTATCATGGGTGATAATGTTCACGCCGACACCGCTTTTTCACCATTATCCATCGATTCTAAAAACTTACGCACCGCATATGCCGCTACCGCGCCTTTGCCGCAAGCGGTTATCACCTGGCGGAGCGGTACTTGAACACAATCACCGCAGGCAAAAACGCCCGGAGCGCCGGTAGCGCATACTTCATCGGTTATTATATAACCAAACTCGTTTTTTTTCAATAAATTTTGTATAAAACCGGTTGAAGGCCGCATTCCCACAAAAATGAACACCCCTTGGCAGGCAATATCCCGCGGCGCCGAATTACCCTCTCGGATACGTGCGGCCTGCACCGCGTTTTGACCGATAATCTGTTCACAGTTGGCATTAAGGATCAACTCGATTTTTTTATTCCGTTCAACTTTCTCCTGCAGCACCGCATCCCCGCGAAACGCGCCGCGCCGATGCACCAGCGTTACCTTTGACGCGAACCCGGTCAAATACAGCGCTTCTTCCAATGCCGTATTCCCGCCGCCGACGACCACCACTTCTTTATTCTTGAAGAAAGGGGCATCGCATATCGCACAATACGAAACCCCGTGTCCGGTCAACTCGGTTTCTCCGGGGATTCCCAGGCGCTGGGGCTCCGAGCCGGTGGCAATAATAACCGTCTTGCTCATCAGCGACTCTGTTCCCATCCTCACCTGCCACCCGCCTTGACCGGGACCGGACGCCGTGATCGCGCTTACCTCCGCCTGCTTGAAATTAAAGTCGTACGACTGCACCTGCTGGATGATTCTTTCCGCCAGGTCGGGGCCGGCAATCCCACCCGGAAACCCCGGATAATTCTCCAAATGATCGATAAAGTGCAGGTATCCTCCGGCCGGCATTTTATCGACCACCAAAACCTGCAAACGAAAACGCAGGGCGTACAGGCTCGCCGTCAATCCGGCCGGTCCGGCACCGATAATAATCGTGTCATACATGTCTGTTATCTCCATTTTTTAGGGGTGGACTTGATGCTCCTCATATGCAGCCAGAGCACCCCGCTTTCCAGCCGGGGCATATTTTCCAGGATATATTGTTTCAGCATATTATAAGTTTGGATGCCGCGGACAACGGCAGTTTCATCCAAAATATGATTACTATAGCGGGCCTGGGTAAAAACATCGGTCATCGCGGCCAGCCCCGGCCGGTGCGCGTTTTGATTTTCAGCCACCGCCCGGACGATTTCGCGCGGGGTCATACTGGGGTTCAGCGATATTCCCAGCTTCGAATAAACAAAAACAAGATTTTTGTACAAATTTAAAACAATCCGATGCCCCGGACAAAAATAGCGCAGATTTATATCGCGAATTATTTTACGCACCAAACAAAATCCCAAATACAGACCACCGGCACCGAACAGCAGCCCCGCCAAACACAATAAGACAACCCCGGCGTTATTCGCAAAACCCGACCAAAAGTTCATAATTCCGGCCTTTGGCGGCGTCATCGATTGGGCTTCTATTTTGTCTTCGGTCTTCGGCTCAAGGTTTTTCTCCGGACCGGCCGATCGGCTGCCATCCTGAGCCAACCCGGGGGAAGGCTGTTTATTCCCGCCTAATTTATTTTCCGCTTCAGATAAAGATTTTTCCCGTCCGCGGTTATCCTCCGGAGGCATCATCCGGGACTGAAAAAACCGGGTCAATGCCGCTATGCCATTTTCGATCGGGTTTAAGCTTTTATTTGCTTCATCGGCACTGGCTCCGTCGCGATCATCTTTATCCTTCCGGTCTTTTGGAGTATTTCCGGCGGCGGAACTTTTGTCGGCCCCAAGGCTGCCTCCGGTTTTATTGCCGGATTTATTAGCGGCACGGCTGCCGGAATCACCACTTTCCCCGGAACCACTGCCGCCGGAACCACCGCTACCGGAACTGCCACCAAAAGCTCCGCCGGAACCGCTGCCGGAGGCGCTCTTACCGGCATTATCACCGGAACCGCTGCCGGAGCTGTTGCTGAAGCCGGTACCGGCACTACTTCCGGTGCCGCGTTCGGTACTGCTCCCGGCGGTAGTGCCGCCGCTGCTTCCGGCGTTAGTGCCGAAACTGCTTCCGGCACTGCTATCACCGCTGCTTCCTCCTCCGCCGCCGCGACTGCTTCCCGCGCTGCTGCCGGGACGGTCGGCGGCAGTAAAGCTTCCGGTACTGCCGTCCGCGCTGATATCGGATCCGGTCCCGGAGTTTTCCTCCCCGCCGCTGCCTGGAGAGCCTTCCGGGTTTTCCGGAGTTGATTCACCGGCACTACTGCCCGCACTGGTCCCGGGTTCGTCTCCGGAACTTTCCTCCCCACCCTCACCGGGGCGGCCTTGAATATCACCCGGGATTGCCTCTCCGGAACTACCGGCCGGACCGCTTCCGAATTCGCTTCCGGAGTCTTTCTCCGCCCCCTTGCCGGTACGGCCTTGCATATCTCCCGGGGTTTCCTCTCCGGAACTACCGGCCGGATTGATTCCGGATTCGCTTCCGGAATTTTCCCCCGCCCAGTTGCCGGTGCGGCCGGGATAACCACTTTCGACATTATCGGCGCCGTTACTCTCCACTCCAGCGGTGTTAAAATTCCGGGAATAATTATTCGCACTGCCGTTAGCTGATCCGGCATTCTCCCCGGACAAAAAATCCAGGCCGGCGGCTTCTCCGGAACGCTGGCTCGCGATCAAATTTTTTTTTATGCTTTTGCCTTGACCATCCCGGCCTTCTCCAATTCCTTTGTCCCTGGCTTGGACCGGGTTAATGTCTCCTCTGCCCGTTCCGTCATCATTATCCGTTTGGACATCCCCCCGGCCTTTTCCCCGGCCTTCTTTTCCTTCCCCTTCCGGACTTTCCGCATTTTTAACTTCTTGCCCCCCGCCTAATCCTTCGCCCTCTCCCATCGAACCAAAGCCATCGGTCCGGTCTTGGCCGTCACCAAAAGATTCACTTTTTCCGTCGCCCTGCGTACCGGTTTCACCCCGACTATCCTTAACCCGGCCGCGGCCTTCACTGTCCCGATTTTCCTTGCCCCGGCCGCTGCCCTGGCCCTGAGCCTCCTCTTGTTTGCTTTCACCAAGGCCCCGGCCTTTGCCATCCCAGCCCTCGCCTTTTGCCTGAAGACTATCAGCCGCGACCGGGCCCCGGGAAACCATTAACTCGTTTTCCTGCCGTTTCAGATCAGCTATCCGCTTTAATTTTTCATCGATCCGGTCGAGTTCAGCCTGATCCGCGCGGATACGCTGCTGCAATGCCTGCGCTTTTTCCCGCTGAGCCGAATCATCCCGGCCCAGATAGCTCAAAAAATCATACATTTTCTTTTCTTGAGCGATCCGGGTGTTTAAAAATTCCTTGCGCTGCTCCAACGCTTTTTCCAACGGAATTTCTCCGGGCCCAAAAGCATCGCCGCCGGATTTATCGGCTTGCCCGGTTCCTCCCCGGATATGATCCCGTTCATCCGGCAGGTTTTGTTTCGGTTGACGCACCGCCGATGCCGGGGGTTTATTTTTTTCTTTTATCGTCAGCGGCTGGCGCCAAAGATCCGCCGTCCGGCCATCGCCGGCGCGGTCTTTTTTCGGGAATAGTACCGATCGGAAATACGGCAAACTTTCTGCTTGCCGCCGGCCGGGTTCGGAGAGCGGGCCGTTCAGCGTCAACCGCATCGCCGTATCCGGACGGACATTAAAATCGACCAGGGAAGATCCGGCCCGATCCATGTTCAAGGTAAATGAGAATTTGGGGGCGAATAAAAAAATCGGCACCGCCAGCAGGATTATCCCGATCAATGCGGCCAGCGAGAACACGATCTGTCCGGACAAACTCACCGAACTGAGGATCGCCGGCTGGTCCAGCAATTCTTGGGAAGAAACAATGTGGGTTATCTGCAGCAGCAGCAATGTGGTCAGCAACGCGACGGACAGCAAAGCGATTTGAACTTCCGAAGAAAAGGCCATCGGCAAACAGGTGGAGAAAATTATTAAAAAAATACTTCCGGAATGAACCAGGCTCATCGTCAGGGTATTTTCAATCAGAAAACAGCTTAACACCACGGCAAATAAAAAAAGCCGCATCAGCTGCGGCAGCAATGATTGCTGCAAAGGAGAACGCAGCAGCACCACGGCCGCAACCAGGCCGAATAGTATCGGGAAAACCGTGCGCAGCACCCGGTGCGCTTCCGGCGTTTTTCGCCGGCTGAAAACCAGCCCGGCCGACATCGCCGCCGCGCAGCCCGCCGTCTGCCAGGGTTGCAGCCAGGGGGAAATAGCCGCCGCAGCCAGCAGACACAATCCCCCGGTCAAAACATAATAATATAGCGCCGTATTTTTTTCTCTCATGTGCGCCCCATAAAGTGCAGCCGCAAATCATCGTACCGGCTCAGGCAATAGACCTGAGAACTTATACGATTGAAAAC